>CADBXV010000005.1 GCA_902798645.1 uncultured bacterium | reverse complement strand
TCATCAATCAAAGGATTATAATTTTACTTAATTAAAAATAAAAAATAGACCACATGGTCTATAATCCGTTTAAAAAAAGGCAATTTCTAAACGCAAAAATACTTTATATAAGTAAGGTAAGATTTAAGATGGCATACATAGAAAATACTTTAAAAATAACAGATGATGCTTTGAAAATATTCAAACAACTGTATAATAATACTCATAAATCAATAAAAAGAGGACAAGAGGTAGATACAAGGTCTTTTGCATCTACAGTAAGGTTTATTGGCGACAGTTTTGAATACCAAGGACAAAAATATCTAATGAATTCTAAGGGCGGTAATTTTGCGGAATCATTAGTAAATCAAAACAGATTTGATTTAGCATCAATACTGTATGGAATATTGATAAAAAGCAATCCAAATAATCCGGTTTTGATAGAACATTTTGCACAAAGAGGACTTGCAGTTGCAAAAAAATCTAAAGACCCTATTCACATAATGGCAAGAGCGGACGATTTAAACCAGCTTTACAGAGCAACAGAATACGGAAGTCCTAAGCATTTAAAAGCACTCTATGAAGAAAAACTTGCATTATTGGATATTGTTAAAAATTATAAAAAAGCCGTTCAAAAATATAAAACAATAACAAGAAAACCATTAAGCAAAGACCATTATGAGTTTATGTTGTGCGGTATAAGAATGGAAATAGCAAAAATCACAATGAATTCAAATCCTATACTAGCCATAACCGAACTTGAAGCAGCACAAAATCTTATGAGAAAATATGGTGACGGAACTCTTACAAGAAGAATCGAGCTGCTCCTTGATAAAGCTTATGCAAATCTTTAGAGCTTTTTCCTGAATGCGAATGTTTTAAACAATATATAAGTGAAAACCGCAGCTGTAAAATTGGAAATCAGTTGTGCAATATAAACATTCATATGCAAGTATTTTACGGTAAATTCCAATAGTCCGGCATTTATAAGATAACTGAAAAACCAAGTTATACAACATTTTAAATATTCTTTATACCATACACCTTTACCCTCAAAAACAAGTGTTCGCTGCATAGTAAAAGATATCGCCGAAGATAGAAACCATGCAAAAGCAAGAGCTATTTGGTATGTTTCATTACCCATTATAAGACATATTAACGAATAGATAAGATAACAAACACCGGCATTAAAACTTCCGACAATTAAATATCTTATTTTATCATCTAAAGAAAACCAAAATCGTTTCACTTTTTCCATATAGATATAATACTATAGAAAAAAAATATTTTACGAAATAATATTATTCCTTTTTTCCTTTATTCCTTTTATTAGTTGTAGTTAGTCGTAGGTTAGTCGTAGGTTAGTCGTAAGTTAGTCGTAAGTTAGTCGTAAGTTAGCCTTCGTGCTTTCAGCTTAACAATTACTGCTGTTATTCATTGTTATTACTGAATCTCGGCAGGTTAATCCGACGGTTAAACAGTTAGTTAAAATAATAATAATTTTTCTGTTTTTTTTATTAATATTTATATTCCGGAATTACAAATTTTTCATTATTTGCATCTTTCTCAACAAATTGCAGATAATAATTAAGCGCTGTTTCCTTAGAATTCTTATAAAATTCATCAGAAATTAAATTTTTATGTAATTCTGTTCTTTCTCCAGAATAATTACCTAAAATACGATAGAATTTTTCAATATTTTCAAGGTTTTCTCCGCCTGAATAAGCTTTTGTTTTTGCATCTGTTCCGGAAGGTCTTATCTCGACATATTTATCGGTAAATTTCAAATACGTTCCGTCACCTACAAATTTTACATCTTTTAAGTTATCGAAATTTAATTCTGAGAATGCATCATTAAGAACATCTCTTACCTTATCAACACCGAATAAACCTTCTCTTATTCCTATTGCTAATGAAAGATAAAACAAGTCATTCTTTGTTCTTTGTTTTTCGCCTTCCGTTTTAGCAATTTTAAGTTTTTCAATATCCGGTTCGGACTCATTATAATAAGCGATATCCTCTCTGACATCAAATTTTGCGATAATATTATTTTCCTCAAAAATTTCAGCCAAATATTCTGAAAGAGTTTTGTTTTCTTCTTCAAGCTTAGATGCAAGACAAGATGCAACAATAATAGCTTCTGTTGCACTCTTTTCTCTCATTGCGATAGCTTTTCTGCCGGATAGAGATTCTATCATGTCTTCAGAGCCCATAATCATACCGCCGGATTCTTCTCCGCCAAATATCATTCTTGGTTGAACGCCTAAATTAACAGAGTTTCCGAATACATCATCCACAACAACTTCTTTATCAGGGTTGTTCTTGATTTGAAGTTCGACCTTTTTCATAATATTAGCAATTTCTTTAAATCCGACAGGTACATTTACAACTTTAATGCCGTTTGCCTCAGCCCATTCATCCCAAGAAAGAGCCGATGCTGTCGTCTTAATCATAAATCTTGGATGATTGTTATATTTGCCCTCGTGCTTAAGTTGTTTTACACGATAATTCATAAGCATTAAAAATGCCTGATTAGCTGTATAAACTGTAAGTATTCTGTTTTCATCAAGTTCAATATAAGAAATGCCGAATTCGTCAAGCATAGGCTCATTTCCGCTTGCTTCAATTTGGCAGACAGTCAATCTGTCATGATCGGGATCTGTTATAAGAACTATCGTTCCAAGCGGTAAATCTTTTAAAACTTTTTCATAATGCATACTTTCTATCACAGGAAAATATTTACTACCGTCTGGATGTTTTGCAAGAACAGTTGCATCTACGGAATAATCATAGAAAGTTTTGTTACCTTTTGGATCGGTATCATATTTACCGATTGAATGAAAAAACGGATCTTCTTCCGTATTATTCCAAACATATTTATCTTGAATACCTAATTTTTCAAGAACTCTGCTCAATGTTCTATAAGCACATCCGCCTACGGATTCAATGAACAGCTTACCCTCCATCTTTTTTACGCCATTAAGATTTTGAGCGACACCGGATTTTAGGTATTCAACATATAAATCGACACCGTCATTAAGTCTTGTCATAATACTTTCATCAATAAGCGGATGATTTTTCGGAGCTATTTTTATATCATAAGTTCCGTATTTTTCAACAATATCAAAAATCTCTTGGATTTTGTTAACAAATTCCAATGATTCTTCCGGCAAATATTGGCTGCCCTGCGAGTTCAAATCTTTAGTTGCGGTTTTAACAGAGATACCGTGGCTTGAAGTTATGTATTCACCGCCTACTAAATCAAGTTTAAAGGCAAGAAAAGATGCAAGCCATATAGGAATTGTTTTTCTGCCGTTTGGAACAAGCGTTCTTATTCCTTGTTCAGCCTGAATTCTTGCAATTGCATCAAGATAAAGTTCTGAATTATATCTGACTTCACTTCCGACAAGCTTTCTGATTTCTTTTCCCTGATATTTTTCTCTCGCAACAAGAGCTTTTGCCAAAGTCGCAAGAACAATGCCTACCAAATTAATAGGAAATCTTGTATCCTGAGGATAAATAATATTTTGAGGACCACGAATTCCTGCAGTAGAAACTTTTGCCTCTTTAGAATAATTTGCAAACCATTCCTTTAGGTTCAAGCCTTCTGTGTTTTCTTCGGAATGAGGATAAAGGTGTTCACGCTTTAGAGTAAACGTAAAACCTTCTTCTTTGCTAAAATTCATTAAATCCAAATCTTTTATATAATCAGGCGTTTTTTCAAACACGCTGTAAAATAACTCTTTTTCAAGTTCACAACTCGGCTCTCTTTTCATATAAACTCTCTCCTATAAATATGTATTTTGATTTAATTATAGCATAAAATGGCTATGTGTGAGAATTATTATATCTTATTTAAATTCTGTGTAAGCTTATTTTTAGTTAATTTTCTATATCCATCAGCCAACAAATTAATAATTCCTTCAAGCAGTAGCGTGCGTTTTAACGCACGAGCGTATGATATTTTAATATTTTATGCATTTAAATGTGCGCTACAAACTTTTTTACGGAAAAACGTAAATTATATTTACCCCATTACGCCTCTAACATAAATGTAACCGGTCCGTCGTTTATTAAGGACACCTCCATCATTGCACCAAATTTTCCTGTTCCGGTTTTTATTCCGTTCAATTTTATTAATTCTACGAAATATTCGTACAATTCGTTTGCAATTTGAGGAGGAGCGGATTTATCAAAGCTTGGACGAGTTCCCTTCTTACAGTCACCGCAAAGTGTAAACTGTGAAACTACAAGCATTTCCCCTCGGATGTCCAAAAGAGAAAGATTCATTTTGTCATTTTCATCAGGAAAAATTCTAAGATTAACAACCTTCTTAGCCAGTTTTTCAACTTGTTCTTTTGTATCTCCCTTTTCTATTCCTACAAAAGCAAGTATGCCTTTATCTATAGAAGAAACCGTTTCTCCGTTTATATTTACCCCTGAGTTCTTGACTCTTTGTATTAAAACTTTCATTATATTTCACCTATAATTCCTTCTATTTCATTTGACACCGTTTTAATTTTTTCTTCCGTTTTTTTTGCATATTCAGAAATTTTTTGAACAAGATTTGTAATAGTCTCCGTTGTAAATTCTCTTGTCATTTTTAATTCATAATCCAAGTCAATCCTCTCTGCTGTTGTTATAAAATCAAAAAGTTTATTTTTTGATGAAAAGTCATAACTTAAAGCGGTATATCCGGTTGCCAATTTTTTAAGAGATTTTAGTAAATCCTGAGTAACATTCTTGTATCTGATGATATCGTTATTCATATTCTTAGAGATTTTTTTGAGTTCTTCCAGAATATATAATGCAGGCTGGATACTCTCTTTAATTTTAAACAAATTTTCTTTTATACTATCAACATCATATTTAAAATCAGAAACAAGCTCTCTATTTTCAATTTTTTCGGAATTTATTAACGCTTCTTCAAGACTGACATTTTTAAACCCGTCAATTTGCGCACCAACAAGAGATGTATTTATATATTCTCTGTCAGGATAAATTTCGGTAAATTCACTTAACGGTTGAATAAATGCAGCATAAACAGATTCTGTAGGAATCATATCACCGTTAATCCCTTTGACATAGTATAAAGAATTATTGAGAGCATTTATCCGCTCGAGTGCAACCCTTTTTCTTACTTCTTCGTCTTCGTAATTACCAAGTGACATACAGAAGTTCTCAAAATTATCAGCCGTTATTTCCCATTTTTTTAAGTTTTCATTATACTTACAGACCAAATCTTTATATGCCGAATCCTTGCTGTAACACTGTCCTTCTATGTATGCCAAATCCTGTCCGACAAGGATAATTTTTGAACAGCCTAAAATCCTTGCAACATTTAATGCCGTATATGAAACCGTTCCCTTTGATGCATACTCAGCCGTACTTGTTCCTGAAATATCTTGCCAAATCTCGTTAGTAGGTAGATTTTTGGAAATATGCAAATATGTATTTTGATATTCAAATTTTCTGAGATTTGGATTTGCATATGGTTCCGTTATGAAATTAACATCCTTTAAATCCAATCCCTGAATTTGTTTCGAACAATCATTTGCCTCTATAATACATAAAAAGTCAGGCTTTATATTGTTTGCGCTTAATGCTTTCATTGCAGTACCGACTGCTACCAATACAATATTTTCTCTGTATTGTTTTATAGTTTTAATATTTCTGTCTAATGTCGGGCCTGCTGATACAACAACAGCGGTTTTCCCTTTATAGAAATCTTTAAATTCAGCAACCGGAATCTCTTTTATCATTTTGGGAATGTTGCCCAATGTTTTCAAAATTAATTCATAAAACCTTTCCTGTGTATATTTTAAATCTAAACTGTATCTCCCGACTTCTTGTTGGAGATACGTTACCAAATCATTAAATTTATCTTCATTAAGTTCCCGATATGCAGTTGTTGAAAGAAGAAGCGGTGTATTTTTCATATTTGATTTTTGATAAATATATTCGCACGCTTCATTATAGTTATCGGTAATAAAAACATTATTTTTTAATATATCACTCGAAAAATCAACCAGAGTAAATGCTGTCCTTAGAATATTCAAGTCCGGCTCATACAAAATTACAGTTCCCTGAGATTTTGCCGATGTTACCTGAAACAAATATCCTAAACCTATACCGTATATAAGGTGAATTGCAACAGGAGAGTTTTCTGCCATATCAAAAATTTCAGACGCTTCACCAATAGGATTTAAAGGATTATGCAAAAACTTGCCTTTATATAAAAAATTATAAAAATTGTTCTCTTTTACAAGCTGCGGAACATCAGTTAAAACATATTTCAAAAGTTTATTAACAAGATTTGAATTCTTTTCCTTTAATGCGTTTATATTTTTTTCAAAAATGTTATTATTCATCATACTATCCCCAAGTGTTTATTTTTTTATCTACATTGTAACAAATGCCCAATTTTTGTGCAATTTATAATCTAAAATAAAAAATTTATATAGAAATTTTATATTGTTACATGTATTATTAGATTAACAAATGTAGTGAGAAATTCGGGGTTACGGTAATGTTACTTAATGAAGAAATTGCAAAAATATTAATAGATCGCAAACTAAAAATTGCAACAACGGAATCTTGCACAGGAGGTCTTTTGAGTTCAAAGTTAACTGATATTAGCGGAAGCTCGGCTTTCATTCACCTAAATCTTGTAACATACGCTAATGAAGCTAAGAATAAAATGCTCGGTGTAAGAAAAGAAACTCTTGATAACTTCGGTGCCGTATCGGAAGAATGTGCATACGAAATGGCAAGCGGTTTAATGAAACTTACCGGTGCTGATATTTGTGTATCAACAACCGGAATAGCAGGTCCTACAGGGGGAAGTCCGGAAAAACCCGTCGGATTAATGTATTCAACTATTTGCACAAAAAACAAAGCTATAACTTTTGAAACTCGATTTCATCCGGAAATATCAAGAATTGAAATGAAAGAAATGTTTGTTCAAGCAGTTTTAGAAAAATTGTACAAATTTTTGACATCAAATTGATATGATATAATAAAATTTATGAAAGATTATTTGATAGATACACACGCCCACATTGATATGGAAATAAATGAAGAAAATTCCTTGGATGACATCATCAAAGAAATGAACAAGTTTGGTGTTAAAAAAGCTGTTATTCCAGCAGTGGAAATCTCAACTCAAGATAAGGTTATCGAGCTTGCAAATTCTGATGAAAACATCTACGGAATGGTCGGACTTTTTCCGAGTGAAGCTAAAACTTATACCCCCGAATTTGAAGAAAAAATGGAAGCTATTGCAAAAAATAACAAAAAAATCGCTGCAGTAGGTGAAATTGGCTTAGATTACTATTGGGATAAATCATTTGTTGATTTACAAAAAGAAGTTTTTATAAAACAAATAAAAATGGCTCAGCGTCTTGATTTGCCGATAGCAGTCCATGACAGAGAAGCGCATAAAGACTGCTTTGATCTATTAAAGGAACAAAAAGCTGAGCGTGTTTTATTTCACTGTTTTTCCGGTAGTGTCGAATTTATGAAAGAATGTATAAAAGAAGGCTGGTACATAGCACTCGGCGGTGTCGTAACTTTTAAAAACGCAGTAAAGATAAAAGATGTTGCTCGGGAAGTTCCGCTTGATAAGCTTGTACTTGAAACAGATTCACCTTACCTTACGCCTGTTCCTTTCAGAGGAAAACCCAATAAACCTGCCTACGTAAGATATGTGGCAGAAGAAATTGCTAAAATCAGAGAAATGCCGTTAAATGAATTAATAGATATTACAACAACAAACGCTGAAAGGTTTTTTGGAATTTGAAAAAAGAAAGATTAGACAAAGTTTTAGTTGACCTTGGTTTTTTTGAAAACAAAAGTAAAGCTTCCTCTGCAATTCTTGCCGGAAATGTAATGATTGGAACGGAAGTTATTACTAAAGCAGGATTTCAAATTGATCCTTCTAAAGAATATGATTTTAAAGTTAAAACAATGCCGTACGTTTCTCGTGGAGGTTTCAAATTAAAAAAAGCGCTTGATGCGTTTAATTTTTCGCCGAATGGAAGGATTTGCTTTGATGCGGGAGCTTCAACAGGCGGATTTACCGACTGCTTACTTCAACACGGAGCAAATTTTATTTATGCGGTTGATGTCGGTTATGGGCAACTGGATTGGAAAATAAGAAGTTCTAATCAGGTTAAGACAATTGAAAAAACTAATCTCAAAATTTGTTCATTTAATGATATTTATTCCGGAGATGAACCGGTTGCGGATTTGCTTGTTTCAGACCTTTCATTTATATCGCTCACAAAAGTTTTGCCAAATTTAAAAACACTTTTATCTCCGGATTTTCACGAAATGATATGCCTTATTAAACCTCAATTTGAAGCAGGAAAAGAGTTTGTCGAAAAAGGCGGAGTTGTGAAAGATAAAAATACCCATAAATCAGTTATCGAAAATGTTTTAAATTGCATAAACAGTCTGAATTATGTAATAAAAGGACTAACTTACTCATCCATAAAAGGCCCCGCCGGAAATATTGAATATTTGGTATGGTTTTCTACCGAAGGTGAGGGAATTACAATAGACATTGAAGATGTCGTTAATTCCGCTCACCAAAACTTAAACTAAATAACTGTTTTCAAGTACTCTATAATATCATTTGATTCATACATTTGAATATTACGTTCTTTATCAACAAAAAAAGGTACTTGACGTTTTCCGCCCAAGGTAATCAAAGATTCTTCGTTTTTTTTATCAGCAATGTCTATTTTGTTATATTCAATGCCTTTTTCGTCCAGGAAAGCACGAACTTTCTTACAATAAGGACAACTTTCCATAATATACAAGTCAAACATAAAACCTCCTTTGTTACTGCATTATAAATCTAAACTCATCATATCATTTTTTTCATTAGCCGTCTGTTTTAGACATATTACCCTTTTATAAAACAGTACAGGTCAGCAGGATGCACACATATACCTCTCCGATGGGAGAGGTCACCATTGTTCTTGATAGTTGTACTCAAAAGTTACAATGGTGGGAGAGGGTTTATCCCGTAGGAAAAAGAAACAGTTATTGTCAGGTAAAACCTGACCTACAATTTCAGCGGTTCGGAGGGATGGCTTTCGTTATTATTGGAACATCCTCTCTCACCGGGAGAAATAGTGTCCGAGTTGGAGAGGGTATTTTTGCTGACATGTTACGTAAAACATCTTTTTATAAGTTTGTAAATTTGTTTTAACATACTAAACGGAGCAGTTATTGGAGAAAAAACCACCTGCAATATTACAAGAAGTTTAACAACATTTTCATTTCCTGACATATCAATAAGTTCTTGAAGCATTGAATTAAATTCTTCGTCTGTTTTTTGCGTAAGAAGGTAGTGAAGCCTGCAAAGAGAATACGTTACACATACTACCACATAACTTATTATAATTTTTGTTTCCAACATATACACATTATACCATTTTTATCCAAAATTAAACAACTTTATAACCAACTGTATAATAATAATTTTTCTTCTTAACAACTACATTATATTTAAAAGGAGAAAATTGTTTTGAAAAATAAATTTATAGCATTAGTACTCGTATTCACACTTGTACTTACTCCTATACTTAATTTAAATAACTTTGCTTACGCAGAAGAAATAATCAACACAAATTCAGCAGATATTCAAGCGGTAGAAACTGACCACTTGAGCAAATATCCTGATTACGCAAAAATGTATGTCGGAGAGGATAAGCATGAAAAATTTAACCGCAAAATGTTTAACCTCAATTCAAAACTGAATAAATTCATAGCAAAACCTGTACACATACTATGGTCATCAATTCTTCCTCAATGCTGTATTAACAGAATAAGAGATGCATATAATAATATAGATTATCCCAAAAGACTTGCAAGCTGTATTCTTCAAAAGGACGTAGAAGGAATTAAACGTGAAACCGTACGATTTTTAACCAATTCGACTATAGGAATCGGAGGTCTTTTCGATCCTGCCGATAAAATTTTTAAAGTAAAACCGACAAATGAAAATATGGAACAAGCTCTTTGCAAATGCAAAATGGGTTCAGGTTCATATTTGGTAATGCCCTGTCTAAATTCCTGCACACCACGTTCTTTATGCGGAAGAGCATTGGAAGCGGCTCTTGATCCATCCGTTTATTTAGCATCACCCATTACATCCATAATTAAATTCGGACTGATGGTTAACAGAACATCTTTCATGCAGCCTATTGCGAAAATGATTGAAACAAATTATGCCGACCCTTACGACATTCATAAAAAACTTTTCGGGATAGAAAACTATATCAGAAATTCCAACTATGACAGACAAGAACTTTTATTGGAAGAAAAACAACTTGTAGAAGAAGGCTATCCTGAAAAAGCGGAAGAACTTATTGCCGAACTTGGAGAAAAGAAAGGAGAAAATAATACTATGACAACAGGACAAATTACCGGAGGAGCTTCGACTTTAACCGATATTTTACCGCTTACAAGCGCACTAAAACCGGATATAATTTTAGAAGATTTTAAAATTCAAACACCGGTAATTGACTCAATGAAAACAGCTTTTTTTGAGGATAAAACGGTAAATAAATCTATTTGGAACGAGCTTTCTATTTGGAACAGATGTTTTTCCAAACGAGTAAAAACAGGCGCTATTACTGTTACAGAGGGCAAAGAGCCGTATAAATTCAAATACATACTGCAAAAAGATAGCAACGCACCGTTAATGATATTTTACCCTTCCATAGGAGAAGGCGCAGGAAATCATCATTCGCTGGTATTTGCAAAAATGTTTTATGATGCCGGGTATTCGGTTGTTATGCAGGGAAGCCACTTCCACTGGGAATTTGTAAAAAGTATGCCCGACGGATTTGCACCGGGATTACCGCAGAATGATTCCGAATATATAAGGCAAGTCAGCTTAAAAATATTGGAATTCCTGAGTGAAAAATATAATTATCAACCTGAGAAAAAAATAATAGTAGGAACTTCATTCGGTGCAGTCGGATCACTTTTTGTAGCGGAAAAAGAAAGTAAAAACAATTTGCTTAATGTAAATAAATATGTTGCTATTTCACCTCCTATTGAACTCAAATACGCTCTTTTACAACTTGATAAAAACAGCGATAACTATGATTCAGGAAAGATAAAGAACAAAACTGCTCTAACTGCCGCAAAAGTGCTTCAGCTTTACGGAATAAAAAATGAAAAGAATTTCACAATAGACAAACTGCCTTTTACTGATGATGAAGCTAAACTTATTACAACATTTGTTATGCGACAAAAATTATCAGACATTATATTTACGATTGAAAACACCAATAAAAATAAACAATCTGATATATATAAAATGATAAACAATATGAGTTATCAAGACTATGCTGAAAAGTATCTCGGATTTTCATTAGATGATGAATGCTTATATGCCTCACTTTTTGCTCTTTCAGATTACTTAGCAAAAAATAATAACTACTGCATTTATGAAGCTATCGACGATTATCTTTTAAATAAAGAACAAATAAGTAAACTTAAAACAATTACCGGTAAAAACCTGATTTGTATAAACTGCGGTTCTCACCTCGGTTTTTTATACAAAAAAGATTTTCTTGACAAATTCAAAAAAGAATTATTAATAAGCAAAAACTAAAATGCCGAATAAGACCCTATAATCCTCATTCCTTTAGATTGCGGTGTCAGGTCTGTTATAAGTTTTTTGATTATATCATCTTCTTTGTGACCGTCAAAATCGATAAATACAGCTTGTTCTGATGCATTTGTACTAACCATCTTAGAATTAATTTGGGTAATATTAATATGATATTTTACAAACACTTGAACAATATCCAACAAAGCTCCCTGATGGTCATCAAGAAATAAAACGATGCTTGTTTTATCATGACCTGTAGGTTTTGTTTCTCCGTCACCTACCACTATAAATCTTCTGTTATTAATCTTAAAATCTTCAATATGCTCTTTTAATATATTTAGATTGTACAACTCTGCCGTTTTAGGTGTTCCTATTATTGCATACGTAAGATTGTAATTGTTAAGCATTCTTGCAGAATCTTCCATATTCTCGGCTATAACAACATTTAACTGTCTTGGCATCTCATCTCGCACGAAAGTTTTACATTTTGCAAGTGCATTAGGATTAGATATTAATCCGGTTATGCTGTAAAATTCAGTTGTTTTTGAAAGAATACAATCATTTACAGGAACTATAGTTTCTGCCAGTATTTGAATATTCTGATTTTTTGTAATAATCAAGTTATCTATAGTTTCCCTGATAATTCCTTTATATGTCGTTTCAACAGGCAGCACAGTAATAGCGTTAGAATTCTCATCTACATAATCTATACACTCTTTTATACTGTTCAAGGAACGCTGGTACATAAACAAATCATAGGTTTTAAACAACCTGTCTTTTGCAATTTCAGAATAAGAACCACCCTTACCCAAACATATAACTTCATTAAAATCTTCAAACATAGTTTTTCCTCTACACACAATATTTAAGGCTTCATCTCCCGCCCGATTTGATTAAATACACTCTGCCAATCTCCTATAGCTGTCTGACGGAAAAGTTTTACACTCTCATACCAATCACACTTGCTTAAATCAGTATGCCATCTCCAATCAACATTATAAGGAAGCATTACCCAGCAAGGAATTTTCATTGCTCCTGCCAAATGTGCGAGCGATGTATCGTTACATATAACCAAATCCAAATTTCTTAAAGCAGCGGCTGTTTGTGAAAAATCATATAAATCTTTTCCTATATCTATTACATTTTGAAGTTTTGTAACCTCATCTGCTCCTTCAAAAGTCTGGAAAGAATAAAACTGCGTATTAGGTGTCCTTATCAATTGATTGAACAATTCTGTCGGAATGACTCTATCTTTATCAAAAGTTGTATTTCCTCTCCATTTAATACCAACTTTTATTTTTTCAGTATTAAAATATTTTTGATGATATTCCTCTGTTAAATCCATATCAGGAACGATATACCCTTCTCTATTTGCGAAAACATCATCTCCCTTTAATCCTAACAAATAAGGCAAGCTCAACAGTGATGCATGAACGTCTATATCCAATTCGTGATTATGAATAAAGCTGTCAACAATTTCATCTATACCCAAATGCTTATTAATCTTAAACAACGGAGCAAGCTCTTTATGACACATAAAGGTAAGCTTTCTGCATTTTTGCGCAAGCATGGGTAAATACCTTGAATACATTATAGTATCACCGTATCCGGCTTCGTAGTACACATAAATACTCTTGTTCTTTATATTTTCACCCTTCCAAAAGTTATCTTCACGAACTTTATCAGCCAGTGTTTTACTCTGAGAAATAAACGCTATTTTCTTGGAATTACGTTTTTCAAATAAAGGAAACCCTTTTTTGTACTGCTTTGCCTTAAAATAATCTTTTGCTAAAAAAAATGCTGTATCATCATCTTTCGGCTTCAAATTATAACAAATTTCCATCGCTGAAACCGCATCTGATGCTCTGCCTTCCATGCTGTATATATTGGCAACATTCGACCAGCCGTCATAAGACATAGGATTAATGTGCAAAGCTTTTTCATAATATATTAAAGCTTCTCTATTTCTTTTTTCTGTTTTAAATGCAAGTGCAAGATCAAATAATAAAGAGAAATTATCAGAGTACAAAGTCTTTACTGTTTGCTCATTTGCAATAATACCTTTATAATCACCGCATCTTATGTAAGATTGAAAAAGAGTTTCATAAAAATATTCCTGAGGATTAATGCTGATTGCTTTTAAAATATAATCTACCGCCAGCTCCGGCTCACCTTTTTGAAGCTTCAAAACCCCCATTAAGTTGTACACTTCCGCATTATTAATATCAAGTTTTAAAGCTTCTCTATACAGATTTTCCGCATCATCAAGTTCTTCTTTCTGATGACGTTCAAAACCTGCTTTTACAAGAGCATTTACATTTTCTTTGCTCAAACCTTGCATTAAAAACTCTCCTTTTGAATACATTTTACTCTATTATACATTGCAAACGCAAGAGTGTAATATATGAAAATATTTTATTTATCCTGAGGTTGATTTGTTTTTGAAAAATTTTCTTTCATTAATAACAACAGAGGTATGATTACAAAACTTGCCAATGCAAAAATTCTGAATGTATCAATAAATGCCCACAATGTTGATTGTTCCATAAGTGCAAAGTGCATTTGTTTTAGCGCCATATATTCCGCAGTTGACGAATCAACAACATATCTGATTAAATTTTCTGCAGAACCTCGTACTCGCTCAGCAAACACAGGATTTAAATTATTTAAATAACCTACCATCATATTTTGATGCATTTGAGAAAATCTTGAAATACATGTCGTTGCAATAGATGTCCCAAAAGAAGCCCCCAAATTTTTCATCAAATTCTGCATTGAGCTCCCCATTGTTAAATCTTCCTTTTTAAGAGTCGCACAAGAAAGATTAATAACAGGTGTCATAGACATTACCATACCGACACCATATAAAAAATTCGGTATAAAAACATTTGTCAAAGAAATTTGCATATTCAAAAGTCCAAACAAATATCCGCCCAAACCTATCAAAACCAAACCTATTAAACAAGATATTTTTTCCGGAACTCTGCCGCTGACCGCAACTAAAATTACAAGCCCCAGCAAACTCCCGAGTCCTCTTGGCAGCATTGAAACACCGCCTAAAAAAGCTGTATACCCCATAAGATTTTGAAGCATTGACGGAAGCAGCATTGCAGACGCAATCAGCACAAACAATAAAACCATTTGTATCAATGTACCAAATAGAAAGTTTAAATCTTTAAGAAGACTCAAATTGAGCAAGGGATCTTTTTTATTCTTAAATTGAGAATAGAAAAACAGAATCCCTGCGCTTGTTGAAATTCCTGTCAACCAGCAAATCCAAGATGCACCAAACCAGCCGGCATCATTCCCCTTATCCAACACAATCTGCAATAACAAAATCCAAACAACGAGCATTCCGAATCCGAAAAAGTCCATTTTTGCCCCTGATTGTTTTTGAGCATAAGGAGGATCGCTTACCAGTTTGTTAACAGATATTGCACAAGCAATTCCAACCGGTACATTTATAAAAAATATCCAAGGCCAAGACCAATTTTCCGTCAACCAACCGCCTATTACAGGCCCCATAATAGGTGCAATAACAAACGCAAAGCCATACAAAGACATTGCTTTTCCCCATTCTCTTTGGGGAAAAATCTCCATCATAATTGCCTGAACAAGCGGTAAAATTGCACCGCCTCCAACACCTTGTAAAAACCTTGATAAAATTACCATCGGCATAGAATGTGAAAGTCCGCACATCAAAGATGCGAAAGTAAACAATGCTATTGAAAATATGAAATAATTTTTTCTTCCAAAAGCTTTACAGAAAAACCCGATTGCAGGAATAATTATTGAACTGGCAACAAGATAACTCGTAACAATCCACGTAGACTCATTTCGACTGATTGAAATTGTTCCTGCAATATAAGGAAGCGCAACATTTGCAATTGTTTCATTCAGTGCAAACAAAAATGCTGCAGTTACAAGAGGTATAGTAATTAACCACGGGTTAACAGAAGGCATCTGCCTTTCTTCCGCTATTCCGTTTTCCACAAATCTTCCTTCTGTAAGGGATATTAAAGCCTTTTGTTTAATACCGATGATAACCGCTCACAAGGAGCATAAAAATAAAATACCTTACTAAAGCTATCCTATCGTACTAAATTTTTTTTGTAAAGCATAGCTAAGGATTTGATGATGCCAGACAAATAATATCCGTTATTCCTTCTTTTTTTAATGCGGTAATCATTTCTTCAAAAGTCGATCCCGTTGTACAAATATCATCAATTAACAAAATCGGTAAACGTAAGTCCTTTTCTTTATCAACGACAAACGCATCTGCTAAATTTTTCATTCTTTCTTTTCGTGATAATTTGTATTGAGGTTTTGTATCTTTAATTCTTTTTATAAGTTCAAAATTATGAGTAAATCCTGAAAGCCTGCAAAATTCTTCTGCAACAAGCTCCATATGGTTATATTTTCGCTTTTTTACCCTATTTTTGTGCAAAGGAACGGGAACTACCTGAAATTGTTTTTCTATACCTAGTTTTTCAAAATATTCATACATAAATTTTGCAAGATAAAAAGCAAGTTCACTTTGCTTATGGTATTTTAACCCTCTGATAAGCTTCTGAAGATTCTTTTCATACAATCCGCAAGTATAAATATTTACACCGTCAATAATTCTGTTTGCATGAAAATCTGCAAAATTTAACTCATCATAACATTTCGGACACATCTTTACCGAATATTTTGATTTTCCGCAAAAATAGCACTTTTTCCTGTAAATCAGGTCTAAAAGTGAACTTAAAATCTTTTTCATAATTTTATTATACCAAATAAAAAACCTCGGTTTTCCGAGGTCTAAAATTTTAAGTAAGAGAGAGTTTTAAGGGAATTTATATTTTATGCTTTTACATAAGTTGCTTCTACAAATTTTGTATCTATACCTTTTAGATATTTGCCGAGTTTTCTGCGGATTGCATCTGATAGAGAGTCACTGTTAAATATCATATCGTATACTTTTTTCATTTCTTCTTCTTTATCAGCTAACAAAGCATCACACTCTTTTTTACCTTTAGGAATAAATTTGCCGTCTTTTGTTATACCTTTAATTTCACCGTTTTCAAAGTGGTAAATAACCCCTTTTACCGGAATCTTTGCTTCGCCGACTTTCATTCCTTCCGGAGCTTTAAATTTTTTGAGAGCATCTTTGGCAAGTTTTTCTTCCGGATGAGCATAGTACCAAGCCTTTACTGCATCATCTTCAAGTTTTAACGGTTTTAAAGCATTTAGTTCTGTAATTACCGGTGATTGTTTTGGTTTATATATTACTTGAACAATGTTATCACCGACTTCACGTCTGACTTTTGCTTCTGTAAATCCCTTCATCCAGCCTTTTTGCATTTCTTTTACTGTTTCTATTTCTTCTTTTATTTTTTCACGTACATCCTTTGTTGCAGTCTTTGTAACATCTGCACCTCTTTTGTTAACCAATTTTATAATCTTATCTCCTTCAAAAGTAACAGTATAACCGCTTTCTGTTTTGAAAGTACCGCTTGTTAATTTTGAAGTACCGTTTTTGAAGCTTGTAAGAGAACGGGGATCTATACCGTAAGAATTCATATAATCCTTAGCCGCAGTTCCTTTATATGTTGCTCTTTCTCCGGGAATAAAACATTCTTTTTTGTCACCTTTTTTAATTATTCTGAGTGTTTCAAGTTTTGAACTTACGCTTTCAGCAGATTTTTTTGTTGAGTTGAATAAACTGTTCCAAATCTTTTTAGCTCCGTCAATAGGATTACCGCCTTTACCTTTTGCCATAAAAGTTATGAGCGCAGCAGCACCAACCGCTCCTGTAACCCATAATCCTGTATTTGAAGTATCAGGAGATGCTGTTGCATAATTAACAGGTATTTCTCTTGTTTGTACGCTATCCGAATCACTTACGGAATATGTTCCGGAGCCTCTAAAGTTTGCATTTCTTGACATCAAAGCCGCTTTTAAATATTCATTGTTTAATGAATCAATATAACTTGTTCCGCCAATACTTAAACTATCATTCGGTGTACTCATTGTATACCTGCCTTTCAAAACCTTATTAATTTCCCTTATATACATGAAGTATTTTTCTTCTGAGAAATTGACTTTTTCTTCTTTATTACTTTACAAAACTTTACAAACTTAAAATAATTCCTTACCATATAAGGGATTGAGTCGGGATTAAATAGTCTAAAATAAATGATAAATATTGCGTTCAGCGTTTGTTTATGTTAGTATCGTGTAAAATAGTAGAAGTATTATATTTAATCAAGGAGTTACTAATGATTTCAGTAAACGATTTAAAAAACGGCTTAACACTAGAACTTGATAACGGTCTTTGGACAGTTGTTGAATTTCTACACGTAAAACCCGGTAAAGGTGCAGCTTTTGTAAGAACAAAACTTAAAAATGCAGAATCAGGTAATGTTGTAGAAAGAACTTTCAGAGCCGGTGAAAAAGTTGCAAAAGCCATGTTAGACCGCAGAGAAATGCAATATTTATATAAAGAAGGCGCAGACTACGTTATGATGGATAATGAAACTTACGAACAAATCCAAGTAACGGAAGATCAAATCGGCGACGGTAAAAAATATCTTAAAGAAAATATGATAGTTCAAATTCTTAAGCACGATGCAAGAATTATCGGTGTTGATATTCCTGCACACGTTGAACTTGAAGTTGTTGATACACCACCTGCAGAAAAGGGTAATACCGCTCAAGGCGGAACAAAACCTGCTACTCTTGAAACAGGCGCAGTTGTAAACGTACCGTTCTTTGTATCAAACGGAGATATAATCAGAGTTGATACCAGAACAAATGAATACTTAGACAGATGTTAAGGAAGTAAGTGATTGGTGAATTAAAAGGCACTAGGGCGCTAAGGCACTAAGGCATTAAGAGTTTTAAAACTTGAAAAGTCACAGATTCACTTCTCCGAAAAGGAGAACAAAAATGGATTTTAAACCCGAATATATTGAAAAATTAGCCAAGATTATATCAGACAACGGCTTAACTGAAATATCAATGGAAGACAGTGAACAAGCTATTACAATCAGAAAGGATTTACCTGAAGTAGTTGTAGGAGCTTCCGCTCCTGTAGCCGCTCCGGCACAAGCTCCTGTTGCTTCTGCTCCGTCTAAAGCTGTTGAAAAAACTGCCGAACCGGAAGTTCAGGGTAAAGCCATAACATCACCGATGGTAGGAACTTTCTACTCTGCACCATCTCCTGATGCAGCTTCTTTTGTGGAAGTCGGATCAGAAGTCGCTGTAGGTGACGTTGTTTGTATTATTGAAGCAATGAAATTAATGAACGAAATTAAGTCTGAACAAGCAGGAAAAGTTATTAAAATATGCGTTAAGAACGGAGATCCTGTTGAATTCGGACAAGTTCTAATGTATGTGGAATAGAAAGGGCATTGAGGCACTAGGGCACTAAAGCACTAGGATAGAAGTGCTGTGTCATAATGCCATGTGTATGGTATTTTATGTTTAAACGAGTATTAATAGCAAACCGAGGAGAAATAGCAGTAAGGGTAATAAGAGCATGCCGAGAGCTTGGGATTCCGACTGTTGCAATATATTCACAAGCTGATGCGGAATCTTTGCACGTAAGATTGGCAACCGATGCATTTTGTATCGGACCTGCACCAAGTAATCAAAGTTACTTGAACATTCCGACAATTATATCAACCGCTCTTATGACAGGTTGTGATGCAATACACCCCGGATACGGATTTCTTTCAGAAAGAGCCGAATTTGCTGAAATTTGCGATATGTATAATATTAAATTTATCGGACCGACTGCGCAAGCTATGCGTAAGATGGGTGATAAAGCAACTGCTCGTAAAACAATGATTGAAAATAATGTACCTGTTACACCCGGTACAGGAATTGTTAAAACGCCAAAAGAAGTTATTGAATTTGCTCACAAAGTAGGATATCCTATCATTCTTAAAGCAACTGCCGGAGGCGGCGGAAAAGGAATGAGAGTTGTAAGATCCGATGACGAGATGGAAACGAACTTTAACCTATGCAGACAAGAGGCAGAAAATTTCTTTGGCAATCCTGATGTTTATGCGGAAAAATTCCTTGAAAACCCAAGACATATTGAAGTACAAATTCTTGGCGATTCATTCGGCAATGTTATTCACTTAGGTGAAAGAGATTGCTCAATTCAAAGACGTCACCAAAAACTTTTGGAAGAAGCTCCTTCGCCTGCAATTGACGAAGAAACCCGTAAAGAAATGGGTGCGGCAGCTGTTCGTGCCGCTAAAGCAATTAATTATGAAGGCGCAGGAACTTGTGAATTCCTTCTTGACCACGACGGTAAATGGTACTTTATGGAAATGAACACACGTGTACAAGTTGAGCATTGTGTTACAGAAATGATTTCTCAAATTGATATTGTTCGTGAACAAATCCTTGTTGCATCAGGTGAAAAACTGGGCTACACACAAGATGATGTTAAACTTAGAGGACACGCTATAGAATGTCGTATCAATGCTGAAGATCCTGAACACGACTTTATGCCTTGTCCGGGTAAAATTGACGGATATTTTGCGCCGGGAGGATTTGGCATAAGAGTTGATTCTCATGTATATCCCGGATATTCTATTCCGCCTTATTATGATTCAATGATTGGTAAGCTTATTTGCTGGGGCGAAAACAGAAAACAAGCCAGAAGAAGAATGTATCAAGCGCTTAAAGAATACGTTGTAACAGGAGTTAAAACTACAATTCCGTTCCACCAAGAATTAATAGAAGACGAAGTATTTAAGAGCGGAAAATTTAATACAGGATTTATTGAAGATTTTTATAAGAGAAAAGAACAAGAAAAATAGTTAAATTTTCCGTTAATATGTTTGGTAATGTTAACTTATGCACTTCGTGATATAATATTTTTATGGAAAACGACAAGTCAAAAGCTATGCGAAGATTATCAAATGCTCTTAATGCAAATGATATGATTTCTGCTAAAAAAATTATTGAAACAGACGTTAAATGTCATTTACCTAAGTATGAATATTATTTTTACCTTGGACTTGTTTCTGATAATCATAAAGAAAAACTGGATTACTATGATAAAGCTATAAAAGCTAATCCGGATTTTTCTGATGCTTACATAAACAGAGGACTTGTCAAAAATGAACTTGGGGATTATGAAGGCTCTATAAGTGACTATAACAAAGCCATAGAACTTGATTCAAAATGTTCACTGGCTTATAACAATCGAGGGTATTCAAAATATAAAAAAGGGGATTATGAAGGCGCACTTGCTGATTATAACAAAGCTATTCTGCTAAATCCTAAACTCAATATTGCAATAGATAATAAAGCAAAATTATTAACAGAAGTCTGCATAAAAGATGATGAAGAATTTGTCGCTAAATATTATCTGAGTCTTGGAATACAAGAGATTAATAAAGGCAACTTTCTTGAAGGAATAAAAAATATTGATGAGTCTTTAAAACATAACGACAAATCTGAAATAGCATATTTTTATAAAGCAGCTGCTTATCAAAGCTTAAACAACACGAACTTAGCTTATGAGAATTATACAAAATCGATAGACTTAAATAAAAAAATGACGGATGCATATTTTAATCGTGCAAAATTAATTATGAACGACAATCCAAAACAAGCACTGGATGATTTTGTTACGGCAGCGGCCTTAGATCCAAATTTTATTGATGCGTATTATGCAATAGCCGCAATTCAAAAAAAACTCGGTCAATATGAAGATGCAATAAAAAACTTGGATAAAATATTAGAAATCGAACCAATGGCTGTCAATGCAAAAGCTTTGAAAAAATTAATATTAACTAAGTACTTAAAATAAATTTGATAGATTTACCCATTTAGGGTATAAATATATTATGAAAAAGTTAGCAGGATTATGTTTAATATTATCTGTACTTATAATACCTCATTGTTACGGAGCAATGGGCGGTACTATTGTACGACTTGATAAAAATGACATAGAAAAACCGGAAATAGAACTGCAAGACAACACAACAAAGCTTAATAACTCACTTTTAATAAATAATTCAGAAGAACTTTCAAAGCTTATTGATGAACAAAAAGAACACGATTTAAAAGACTTGGAGCTTTTATGGAAAGGAACGGTTGAGAATAATCAGGTAATAGAATTTGCTCTCAAAAAGCTTGCTACACCTGAGTCACAAAGAAGAATTCATTCCTCATTAATGGCAAAAACGCTGTCGGCAATTATATCAGGAGCTTCTTTTGTTCCGGGACTTGTCGGCTCAAACTATGGTGTACAAACTGCCGCTTTTTCTGCCGGAAGACTTGCCCTCGGACTTCTAAACAAAAAAACTACGCCTACAGAAACACCATTAACTGATACGGAATTAATAGAGCTTGCAGGTATGGTTGAAGATTTGCAGGATTCATTAATTAGCTCATATTACAATTATAAAAATACTTTAACTCTGTTAAAAGATGCTCGTGCAAAAATGCTTTTATACAGCAAAAATTACTCTAATGCTCTTGACAGTAATGATATTTTAGAAATCTCCATTTCTTCAACCAGATATGATTCAATGAAGTTAAGAGAATTTTCATTAGAACAATCCGCTAAAAAATATCATATCCAATTACAAAGACTTGCAGGAAAAAATGCTGTTGATTCTTTAGAACTATATCAATACGATTTTGACAATATGCTGTACAAAGGAGAAAACACCGATACAGTAAAAGATGAAAAAAAAGATAAGCAAAAAGGAGGGAAAAATGATAAAAAATAAAATTTTTTCCGCCATCTTATCGTTAATATTTATATGCAGTATTCCTGCTCAAGCAATAAGTTTGAAGGACATCACTTCACCAAAAGATTTATTCTACAGATTCGGAACATCTGATACGCCGGAAACAAAATATGAACAGAGCGACAAAATTGATTTATCAACACCTGATTATAATATCAAACCGATTACTGTTCAGGAAAGAAAGCAGGAATCTTTAACTTATGCAGATTTGAGTATCAAAAGTATGGCTATGGAAATCTCTAAATCCATAGATATGGACTATAATGACATGCTGGAAGACTTGTCACTTCTTTGGCAAGGAGCAGCAATGAAAAGTGATACAATAAAATTTGCTATATATAAACTTTCAAACCCGGATAAGGACAAACCTGATGACAGCGCAATTAAAAAAGTTCTCTCAACAATTGCCGGTATGTCAACTTTTTTAGGCGCAGGGAATGGTAATCCTATATTGGCAAGTGCAGCACTTATTGGCGGAAATACATTGGGGATAATGTCGCAAGATAATAAAGCACTTAATTACAAATACACACAAGTAACAGATGCCGATATGATTATATTAGTAAGAAAAGTAGATGAGCTTCAGCAAAAAGTTGTAAATGCGTATTATGACTACATGACTGCACGTTTAATGTACGATATGACATCAAAAATGGTTAAAGACAGAGAAATAAATTACAGAAAAGCTCAATCACAAAAAAAAGAAGTAATACTAATCGCTGACACTTATTATAGAGAAGCTATTGACGAACAAGTTAAAGCAAGAGGCAACTTCTTTGAAAAACGCTCACAGCTGGAACAAATTGTAGGAAACGATATTTTCAGACAATTTGAAGAAGTTGTTGATAACAGAGTAAAACGATAATTTTTAGCGCCTCTGATTTGTAACAATTTCTTAACACTATAACAATTTATAACCTTTATAAGTTTTTTATATAATATAAGTGTAGAAAAATTTATGGAGGTTCTATGTCTTTAAACGGTGTAAGTATGTGTAGTCCAAGAGTTAATTTTAGAGCAAACTCAGCTCAACAATATGAAAATCCTATTAACAGGTCTACAGAAAGAAATTTGGCAGTATTGAGTTCCGCAGGAATAAGCGCTTTTGCAGGAGCTGTAGCAGGCGGAGCAGCATCAGTGTTTGGAGCAAAAGGATACAAATGGCCTATCGGTATTGGTATTGCAGCAGCACTTGCAACATTAGGTTTAACTCTGCCGCCTAAACTTTATAATGCAAAAGTTAATGCTTATGCAAGAGATAAAGAAATGGATGTTTTCTCAAGACAAAAAACAGCACAAAATAATATCTATGAAGATATAAATGATGAAATAAAAGATGAAGATGTATCGTTAGACAAAAAGATTAACCATTATGCTACGGTAAAAATGGCTGACAATGGTAGTGGAGTAATGGTAAAGGACGTATAGATGAGTTCTCTCACTATAAATACAATCAATAATTATCAATACAGTCCGAAGTTTAGAGCAAAAAAAACAGAAGATTCCCAAGTTAATCCGGCAGATACTAACCCGATATCACGAAAAGGCGAGGCTGCAAATTTGGTAAAAGCTACTTTCTTGGGAGGACTTGCCCTTGCCGCAAGATGTTTTTGGGAATTAGCTTGGGATGGTGATTTTGAATTTGAAAGAATTGCAAAAAAAGCAGGAGAACTTGTTGATAAAAATAAAAAAGAAGCAAGCGAAAATAAAAAAATGTTATTTAAATTCGGTGCTTTTGTTTCTCTGATGGCAGCGGCATTCACAGGATTTGCTCTGCTTTATACAGCATTTAAAGCACCAAAAATTGCTTATGAAAGCAAAGTTAATGCATTTACCAAATCACAGGAAATGGACGTTTATACAAAATCTAATGATGCTGAAAGAGAACTTTATACTCAATTGGCAGAAAAGGCAAAAGACTCAACACCGGAGGAAAAAGAGGCTTTAAAAGAACAGTATTTAAAAATGATGAATGCTAAAAACCAAGTTCCTGATTTTGTTAAACTAAAAAAAGTTAATTAAAAATATAAAAAGGAGCAAAAATGAATATTACACCATCAAACAATATCAATTCTCAAACATTTAATGCAAAATTTAAAATACAAAGAACAAAAGCATATAAACCGGCTATGGATTGGTTTGAAGGACAATGGCTAAAAGAAAAAGAAGAAGAATGGGCAAGAAAAGCATGGGGTATTGGAACACCGAGAGATACTATAACTATCAAACTCGGTAGAAATAATACAGGAAAAGAATGGCTCACTAAACAAACTATGACAGCTACATCAAAAGTTAATGGTATAAAAATAACTAATACCGATTTAACTTTTGAATATGATAGACCGAGAAGCAATGGTTCAAGCAGATATTGTTATTCTTTCGAAGATAACGTTGAAGAATATTTACAATTTATAAAAAGATTAGCCGATTCTCCTATTTCTAAAAAATAATTTGTAATGAATTAAAAAAAATTTTTAAAAAGGCAATATATAAAAGATGATACAATAAAAATCAAGTCTATAGCGTGCATTATAATGCTCGGCATATTAAAATGTTATTTGTTAGTGCGTTAAAATGAACGCTGATTTTCTATAAAAGTATAACCAATGCTTTAAATATTTACATTTCTTAAAAATTATGCTAATTTTAATGTATATAAAAAGCTGAGGTATATATGTTTAATAAGAATTTAGAGTACATAAACGACAACGATTTAAAAGCAAGACTTCAAGGATACGCAATAGATGAAACAAAAGCAAATATGTCTTATTGTATGACCAAATCAAATGACTATCTTTTGATGAAAAATGAAGTTCCGATTGATGATTTGGATGATCCAAGAAAAGCTGTTCAAAAAATGCTTTCTGAAACAATAAAAAGACCGATGGAAAAAAATGATATTATCATTACATTCGGTATTGGTTTATGTTATCAGCTTGATGAAGTATTTAACACTTATCCTTCCAGAATTTTTGTATATGAACCGGATACAAAATTATTGCATTTTGTACTCAATAATGTTGATATTTCAGAACATTTGCAAAGCGGACGAGTTTTTATATTTGATAATTTGGACAATCTGATAAACAAACTTGCAGAAATATATATTACTAAAGATAAAGTCGAAGTTGTTTACCTAAAAAATTACGCAATTGTAAAAAGTCAGGAACTTCTTGAATTAACTCAAAAAGTTTACGAAACTTGTAAAAGTAAGGCTGTTGACGTTAATACAATTGCAAGATACTCAAAAGCTTGGCTTGAAAACACTTTAAAAAATATAGGTACAATTAACAAAAACACAGCTTACAAGCTTTCTGACCTTGAAGGAAAATTTGCAGGGCAAGCAGCTCTTGTCGTTGCAGCAGGACCTTCTTTGAATGAAAATATAGATTTTATAAAAAATAACAGAGAAAAATTTGTTATTTTAGCAGTTAACAAAGCCTTAAAACCATTACTGGAAAACGGAATTACACCTGATTTTGCAGTATGTGCTGATGCAAAACACGTTAGCAAGACAATAGATGAATTTGGTGAGAAACTTGCTAATATAAACTGTATAATGAATATAAATTCTGACAGCACAATTCTGCAACAAAACTTTAAAAGATTTTTTATATCATTCCCTACTAATGATATGGTAATAAACAGACTTTCACAATTTAACAATTTTATCAAACAACAAGAAAGCGGAGGTTCCGCTACAACAATGGCATTTGTTTCAGCAGTTAAAATGGGATTTTCCAAAGTAGTTATGACCGGTGTAGATCTTGCATTCAAGGGAGAACAGGTCTATGCAACAGGTGAAACTTTTGAAAAAATATCAGCTGATGAAATGAAAATTAATTCAATTACAAAAAATATTACTACAGTTCCTTCCGTTAACGGAACAGAAGTAATTACCAGTGAAGATTATGCAGCATTTGTTCATCATTTTGAAGTTTTAATCAAAGAGTTAAATTTTGTTTCAACCTATAATACTTCTTCGTTTGGTGCAAATATACCGGGCATGAAAAATACACCTATTGATAAAATACCGTTGTTTGGAATATCTAATACAACAGCGATTATTCTTGGTGAAGCAAAGCCGTTTAAACTTGAAACTCAAGACTGGACACAAGGAGAATTGGCTTTAATAAATGAAGTGATTGCTCTGCTTTCAAGAGGTGAATTCTCACCTGCACTGGTTGCTTCTATAGCAAAATCTCCTTTGATGTATCAATATATGCAAGCTGATATTCTGGAAGTTTTGCAGTCAAAAATGGCTGACGGTCTTGCGGAAGGCTTTATTGCAAAAGCTAAAGAAGGCATAAAATATATTGTGGAAGCTTTACAACAAAATAATTTAATTTAGAAGGAATGTTTGAATGAAAAAAATACTATTATCAATTTTTGCATTATTTTTAACTCTTACTGCTGCAAATGCATCTTCAGATAAAATACACGTCACTACAGTAAGTGAATTTAATACAGAAAATCCTTCTGAGTATATCGATGTAAAAGTTATTGAAGACGGGACTCTGGGGGAATACAACTTAAAAGCCGGAGATATTATTCATTGTAGTGTAGTTAAAGTTACTGATCCTAAAAGAGGCAAAAGAACTGCAACTTTTTCAGTCCATCCGATATCATATACCTCAGATGGCAGCACAACAAAAATTGAAAAAAATTATTATGGAAAGTATGCTTCAAAAATTATTTCTAAAGAAGAATTAAAAAATCTGGATCCGGTGCAAGTAGGGAAAAAAACTGCTGTAACGGTTGGCGGTTACTTTGTTAAAGGACTTGCTCCCGCTGTCTCAATGGCAGAAGGAATGATAAAAAACGAAGAAGGAAACATTATTGAATCCGGTGTAAAAAAAGTTTACAAAGATTCTCCACTATCATACGTTGAAAAAGGACAAGAATTAGATTTAAATCCCGGAGAAAAATTCTATATTATATTTAAGCCTTCCCAAAGCAATTATTATATAGATACAGAACAAGAAGTTTCTGAATAAAATTAAGCTTTTAGTGTATCATATACGTTGCATTATTCCCTAAAACCTTATCTTTCAAGCGTTTTAGTCCTTTTCCGTATATGTATTTCATCTGCTCAACAAGATTTTCTTCTACATCAATAAGATACATATCGTGAACTATAAATTCTTTGATAATAAATACTATGCCTTGATTTTTAGTCCAAATAATATTTGTATCAGAAATATCGTTCTTTAATGATGATATCTTTCCAATAACACCCTCATTGTCATCTGCTGCTATAATTATCATTCTTCCGCCAAGTGATAATTCGATATCTCGTGCAAAAGCGTGTTCAAATACAAGTCCAAATCTTGAATTAAAATTATCATAACCTACAATTCTTATTTCCACATTTCTGTTATACGCATTTAAGAGTTCTTTTTCAAAAACTTTGTAATCTTGTGACCAAACCTCCATATATATTTCACGTTTGGCATTTTGTATTACTTCAATAATTTTTTCCTGAATATTTTGTATTCCTGTTATTGTTATAATCGGCTCGTTATAGTCTTCTTTTACTTTCGGTAAATGCTTTTCCAAATAACTTATGGTAGAATTCATCTTCTTTTGAATCCTCTGAGTTAATTGTTTAGGTTTTATCGGTGTATAAGAAATCGGTTTTGTGTTAGTTGATACAACAATATTTTTTTCTTCCAATACTTTTAATGTGTCATAAGTTCTCGATTGAGGAACATTTGCCAATTTTGAAACCTCATACCCTGTTGCAGGATATTTTTTTAAAAGCGCAACATAAACCTTAGCCTCGTATGTATTAAGTCCGATTTCTTTTAGTTTTTCAATCAAGTCTGCCATAAAAATATTGTATCACACTTGCAAAATTTTCGTAACATTTCGTAACAAACATGTCAATTTCCGCTCACAGCATGACTTTATATATATAAGGTTAGTTTTATTTAAAAAGGTTAGGTATTATTCATGGACAATTTTGCAATAAATAATCTTGCAAATATGGAAAGGATGCTGTACGGATACAATTCCGGCAGATACATGAATTGCCCGAGTATTTACAACGGATACTTGGGAAATACTAACTTGATGAATTATTATAACCCGATGTTCAGAGGATACGGCAACTATAATAAAGATATATTCACTCAGTACAATGATGCAACAAGAGTGGATAATCCGTACCAAACAGCGGCTCAAGGAAGCTCTAAGGTTGATTGGAATAATCCGCAATTTAGGGGGCTTGGAGATGACATAAACGAGCTGGGAGATTATTATGTCAAAAATTCAGCTCCTTCAGAATCATTCATGGGAGCCGTAACAAGCGGTCTTACTTTCGGATTAATGAATAATCCGAGAATGATTGCACACCCGATAAATTCATTAAAAACAACTTTTGCAGGCGATGTTAATAAAATGTTTGCAGGGATTAAGGTTGATAAATCAAAACTAAATCTTCTTTATAATGACCAAAAAGGCGGTTATGAAATATTATCAGAAGCTTATTCAAGAATGCATAAATTAGAGAGTTTGAATAATTCTAAACTCGGTTTATTCAGAAAATCTATAAAGGATGTCAAAGGTGCTGACGGGAAATATGTATATGACAAACTCAAATTAATGATGGAAAAAGCCTTAAAAACCGGTAATCCTAAGAAGATAGCAGAAGCAACAGAAGAAATTAAACGTGTAACAAATGCTTATACAGGTCGTATTCCTGAAGCATTGAGAAAAATGGGATTACAAGACCAATTAACTTGGTTAAGAAAGAAAATTAATCCTTCTCAATATGAAACAGCATCAAAAGTTGTAAAAAAGAACTTGGCAGAAAGCGGAGCAAAGATGAGCCTAAAGAGCTCACTTGCACATTCCAGCGGAATAGGTAACGGTTTATTCTTTGCTGCTTTTGAATTCTTAAACGACTTGGTATTTGAACAAAAAATCCAAAAAGCATTTGATAAAGACAAAGCAACCGGTTGGACGCAAGTAGCACAAACAACAATAAAAGGTGTCGGCAGTGCGGCAGGTTGGGCTGTTGGTGAAGGTGTAGGAGCATGGGCAGGAGCAAAAATCGGTGCTGCTATAGGAACAGCAGTTGCTCCGGGTGTCGGAACTGCAATCGGTGCAGTAGCCGGTCTTGTTGGAGGTATGGTTGGTTCTTGGGCAGCCGGAAAACTTGTTCACAAAGTTATTGGTGATGATGTAGGAACAAAAGCAGAAGTCGAAAAGATGAAGAAAACAGCACAAGGTCAGCAACAACTGTTACAACTTACGGCTCAACAAGCACAAGATGATAAAAACATAAGCAATCGCACATTCCAAGCAATACAAAATGTCGCAAACTACTATAGTGCAAATGCTTAAAAAAAATTATAAAATACCTTATTAATTAACCTAACCCTTTCGTATTTTGAGGAGCGAAAGGGATTCTTTTTTTAGATAAAAAACTTAAACCAAAGATAGAATAGAGGAGAGGATATTTATTTTTCTAAAACTTTTCATGATAAAATTAAATCATATTAAAGGGGTATTTTATGAGAAGCGACAATATAAAAAAAGGGATAGCAAAAACACCGCACAGAAGCCTTTTAATGGCAACAGGTGTTTCCAAAAAAAATATTAATTCTCCGTTTATAGGCATCGCAAGTTCTTTTTCGGATTTAATTCCCGGTCATATCGGAATGAGAGATTTAGAGCGCCAAATTGAAAAAGGTATCCACACCGGCGGAGGACAGGCATTTATATTTGGTGTTCCTGCAGTATGTGACGGCATTGCAATGGGACACGACGGAATGAGATATTCACTTCCGTCAAGAGATTTAATTGCAGACTGTGTAGAAACTGTTGCTAATGCTCATCAACTTGACGGTCTTGTACTTCTTTCAAACTGCGATAAAATAACCCCCGGAATGTTGATTGCGGCAGCAAGAATAAATATCCCATGTATTATTGTAACAGCAGGTCCAATGCTTGACGGAGAAAGCAAATGCGAAAAATTAACAATGATTAAAGGAGCATTTGAAGCAATCGGGAAATACAGGAACGGTGAAATAACAGAAGACAGATTAAAAGAACTTGAAGAAGCATCTTGTCCGTCAGCCGGAGCTTGTCAAGGTTTATACACCGCAAACACAATGGCTTGTTTAACAGAAGTCCTCGGGATGAGTCTTCCGCACTGCGCAACTGCACCTGCAGTATCTTCAGAAAAGCGCAGGATAGCTTTTGAAAGCGGAATACAGATTGTTGAACTTGTAAGGCAAAACAAAAAACCGTTGGATATAATTAACAGAGATTCTCTAAGAAATGCTATAATTGCAGACTTAGGAATGGGAGGTTCTACAAACTCATTCTTGCATATTTTGGCAATAAGTAATGCAATAAACCCCTCCCCAAAATCAAAGATTTCGACAATCCCTCAAGGAGAGGGTGTTTCGCTCAATGATTTTGAGGAACTTTCAAATAAAATTCATCAATTTGTAAAACTGGAGCCGTCAAATAATATTACAATGTCAGCTTTTCATAATGCAGGCGGTGTTTGCGCAGTATTAAAAGAATTACTAAAAAGTGTACCGGAATTTAAAGATTTGGAAGGGGTTACTCTTTCTAAAACAAGCGAAATTGTAAAAAATGCTTATGCGGATAAAACGGTAATTCACGATTACAATGAGCCTTTTACAACAAAAGCAGGTTTGGGTATTTTATACGGAAATATCTCACCGGATGGTTCTGTTATTAAAATTTCTGCAGTTGATGAAAGCTGCTATGAATTTGAAGGCATTGCAAAAACTTTTAACTCTGAAGAAGAAGCAATGCAGGCTTTGGAAAGCGATAAGATTCAAGCAGGGGATGTTGTTGTAATCAGGTACGAAGGTCCAAAAGGCGGGCCTGGGATGAGAGAAATGCTTGCTCCGACTTCGTTACTTGTAGGTAAAGGACTTGGAACAAAAGCTGCTTTGATTACTGATGGTCGTTTTTCAGGCGGAACAAGGGGAATTTGTGTCGGACATATTTGTCCTGAGGCCGCAAATGGCGGTGTAATAGCTTTGATTGAAGACGGAGATAAAATCAGAATAGATATAAACAAAAGAACTCTTGATTTGCTTGTTGACGAAAAAATATTGGAAGAAAGACGAAAAAATTTAAAACCGTTTGAGATTCAAACCGGCGGATTTTTAGGTAAGTATGCACGTACAGTAAGCGATGCATCACATGGAGCTATTGTTTAGTATGCATAACAAATCTGCACTGCGCAAATTAGCTAAAGATATAAGGAAAAAACTTGATATAACAAGTATTAGCGGAAATTTGGCAGAAAAGCTAACACTTACGGAAGAATACAAAAGCTCGAAAAATATAATGATATTTTATCCCATGCCGGAAGAAGTAAATCTTTTATCACTCTTGAAAGATAGCGAAAAACAATTTTACCTGCCCCGAATTAAAGGTAAAGAATTGGAATGTTGTCCTTATATGATTGGTGACGAACTATGTGAATCATGTTTTCATACGTCTGAGCCGACTTGCCAAGCTTGTTCCAAAACCATTTTAGACATTGTTATTGTTCCGGCTCTTGCTGTAGATAAAAATAACTATAGGCTTGGCTACGGAGGTGGCTTTTATGACAGATTTCTTAATGATTTTAACGGATTAAAAATAGTTTGTATACCGGAAGCATTAATTCTTGATACAATTTATCCGGAAAAACACGATATTAAAATGGATAAAATTATCTCTTAAGTTCTTGAGGCAAAGTTCCCAAATCCAATATTACCGGTTTTGTATCTGATGATAGTTTTTTCATTCTTTTAGCAAAAATTACAACATACCAAGGTGTAAATCCTTCTTTTGCAAGAATTCCGTCACGATAAAGTTCTATCAATCTGTCAGCACATTTTTGAGAACCTTCATAAGTTTCAGGATTCTCTTTTAACCATTTTGATATAATTTTATTTCCTCGTTTTGAATTCATTGCATTTGTTGTAAATGCATAATTTTCCAAAGAATCAGCACCTCCATGGGACCATGGTTCAAGATGATCTATTGCACCTACAGATCCGTTAAGCAAATCATACCCTATTTTGGCAGATGAATTTCTTGAAGATTTCATAATAAATGCTGACATTTCCTCTTGGGCAGTAGGAAGTTCCGATGCCGTTTTCATAATCTCTCTTGCAAGCTTTTCATCTTTTAACGAGTCTGTTATTGACTGCAATTCGTGAGTAAAAGTTTTAACTTTGAACGGTACTACAGTCGGAATATTAAACACTTGTTTTTTTGCATTAGAAAACAAATCAAGTAGTTCTTTATCACCTTTTAAAGATGAGCGTTCAAAATAATTATCCATTTGCCTTATGGTATTCGCTTGAGCAATAGATTTATTCGCATCAAACTTTGGTTTCCTTCTGGAAAAGTTTCTGCCTGACGGAATATAAGGCATTTTATTAGACATATTTATCAACTTATCCATAGCTTTTATTTCATCAGGAAGTCCCCGTTTTGATATTCCTTGCGCTATTCTTTCCAGCTGATATCTGAATTCCTTTTTACTGAATTTATAATTGATTGGTTTATTTTCCAACTGTTGTTCCGTAGTATTCATCAATTCATCAAACGCAGCTTTTTGTTCGGGAGGAAGTTTGTAACTTTTATTTTTTAACTTTTCAAAAATCGGACGTTGAAGATTTAATAAATCAACTTGTGCTTTTGGAGCGAGTATTTGTATTGCATCGTCCAATCTGTACAGAGGATGAGTTTTTGAGATTTCTTCTATCTTGGCAAAAACTTGTGCTTCAACTTTATGCAGCCTGTCTTCCATAGGTTTTAGAGTTTTTACTATTGATTGTATTGACCTGTTAAACAATCCGTTTTGCAGAACTTCTTTAAACCATTCCGGATCAATAATATATTGCCCTGTATGAATGTCAATCACACCGTACTTAAATAAGCTTCTCATCTTTTCCGCATTTTCCGCTACACGACCAAAAGATACAGAATCCAATGCATAAGGCGCTATAACGGTCTTAAGTCCGCTGTTTTTATTAATATTGTTGGTTCTTTGAACTTTGTTTGTATAAGGATTCCCAAGTCCTATCGATAGGATTTTCATATTTATAAGATAACCCATAATAAAAATTTTTGTTATTTTGTAAACAAACTGTTACATATGGAGAGTGTTAAAATTTTAATTTATGCTAATATAATTTTATGATTAACAAACTTTCAACATTTTTAGAATGTTCAAGAGTTTTTTCTCTGCCAATGACAATATTGTCTTGGCTGGTTGTATTTACTTATTCCGCAATCCATTCCGGAAATATTTGGTATGGAATTTTATGCCTTTTGGGAATTTGCCTGGTTCACCTTGGAACAAATGTTCTTGATGATTATTTTGATTACAAATCTTTAATCAGACAGGTAGATTTTGACAAAAAAGAGTATTTGAAAAACACTCAAAAAACAAAATGCAGATACTTAATTGCAGGCTTACTAAACGAAACGCAAATATTGGAGCTTGCCGGTGTTTACTTTTTTATCGCAGGACTAATCGGATTATTTTTCTGTATAAAATGCGGAACACCTGTTCTTAAGTTTATGATAGCAGGAGGAATAATTGCCGTTCTGTATTCAATTTTGTCTAAAATAAGATTGTCAGAAATTGCTGTAGCATTAGCTTATGGACCTATTTTATTCGGCGGTGTTAATTTTGTGATGACAAAAACAATATCCTGGGAAGTATTTATTTTATCAATTCCTACCATGATTATGACTGTAATTCTTTTGTATATTCATACTGTTATGGATTTTGAGTATGACATAAAAGAAGGTCATTATACTGTCGCAAATGCTTTCGATTCTCAACTTGATTCTTTAACTGTTCTAAAAATATTTATAATTCTTGCTTACGCATCTCTTTTTGGAATTTGTATTTTCGATATCTCGGATTGGCAAATTTTACTTGCTTTATTAACAATTCCGCTAAGTGTTGACTTATACCAATCTATGAAGGAATATTCTATTGATAACAATTCTGTTCCAGCACACAAATGGTTTCATCACCCAATGGAAAACATGGCACAGATAGAGAAATTACAAGCAGAAAGCTTTATGATAAGGATGTATCAGTCAAGAAATTTGATGATTTATTTTTCTTTGTTTATTGCACTGGGCTTGTCATTAGCTAATTTGTAAATTTAGATAGCAAATTTTATTATTTTCAGGTTTTTGTTTGGATATGAAAATATTAACCGGAAATTACTATAACCTGAATTTACATAAATCAAATCCGCATAATTATAGTCCCAAAATCCGAGATATATTAAAATGCGATACTTTATGTTTTAGAGGCAGGGATTTACTCGATTTACCGGAAACAGATGTAATCAAAAAAGTGAGAGAATCCGTTAAGCCGGAAAATTTTATCGGACAAGGAACAGATGCCGAAGTATATAAAATCAATGATTCAAACTATTGCGTAAGAATACCGCATATAGCAAATAATATGTACGGTTATACTTATTCAAAAGACTTATCTCCGATTGATAAGGTAAATCACGTCAAAATCAAACTCGGATTCGGTGCAACAATAATGGACTATTTTGACGGTGTTACACCAAAAGAATATCAAAACAATAATTATTACAGGAACATATTTCAGGAAAAAATTGCTAAATTCCCGATAAAATCGTATACGGATTTTTTACACCAAATAGCAGGCGCCATCGATAATGAATTGGTATTTGATTTCTCCGGTGGGAATTTAATAGTGAATTTAGAAAAACAAAAATTTACTGCAATAGATTTTTACAACATTGGCGATAATCCACGTCAAATAAAACCGCTCTGCGAAATGTATTCCGTTTTAACCTGTTACGGTACAAAAGAAGATACAAGCAAAAAGCTTTTTGACAAAGTAATTAATGCCGGTCTGGAAGAATTCAGACCAAATAATATTCCATGTATGGATGTAGAACTATTTGATTTTACAGATTTAGTTATGAAAAGAAATGGTGATACAAAATTCCGGAGCAAAAATGTTACAGAAGAAATTAGCAATATTCTTGAACTTAAAACACAAATATCTCAAGCTGTAAAAGAATTAAAAAACATAAAAAAAGAAGAAATAATTAATAAAGAACTTGCGCCTATACTTTCAGAAAAAATTAGCGAAGTCAAAAAACTTTTAAACAAAATACATTAATTTAGCCAAATAAAGTAACTTTAAAGTTAAGATTATGTAAAGGAAGTAAAAAAGTGTGGTACACTGGAATAGTGAGAGTATTAATAATAATAGGAGGGAAATATGATTCCAATTTTTGATTCAAAAAGACAATACGAAAAAATCGGCTCTGAGATAGAAAAAGCCGTTGTTGAAGTTCTGCGTTCCGGCACTTATATTTTAGGACCAAACGTAAAAGCTTTAGAAAGCGAACTCGCTAAATATATAGGATGCAACTACACAGTTGCTCTTAACTCAGGAACAGATGCATTGCACTTAGCTTTAAGAGCTTTGGATATAGGTAAAGGAGATGAAGTTATTACAACAGCATTCACTTTTGTTGCAACAACAGAATCAATTGAAATCGTTGGCGCTACCCCTGTATTCTGCGACATTAATCCTGATACATTCAATATCGATGCAACCAAGATAGAAGCTTTAATTACACCAAAAACAAAAGCTATTATGCCTGTTCACCTTTACGGTCAGCCTTGCGATATGGATAAGATTATGGATATCGCTAAACGTCATAACTTATACGTAATTGAAGACTGCTGCCAAGCAATCGGAGCAGAATACAAAGGCAAAAGAGTCGGTACGTTCGGTGATATCGGCTGTTACAGTTTTTATCCAACTAAAAACCTTGGTACAATGGGCGATGGCGGACTTATTACAGTTAACAGCGAAAACCTTAAAAACAGAATTGTCGCACTTCGTAACCACGGCGGTGCAATTCGTTACCACCATGACGAAATCGGTGTTAACTCTCGTTTAGACGAAATCCAAGCAGCAATATTGAGAGTTAAATTAAATTACATTGACGAATGGAATAAAGCAAGACGTGAACACGCAGCAACATACAACAAATTGTTCTCTGAATGTGCTGATATCCAAACACCTAAAGAACTTGATAATACATACTGTGTTTACCATCAATATACAGTTAAAATTCCTAACAGAGATGAAATTTTTGACAAACTTCATGAAGCAGGAATCGGTGCTATGCTTTATTACCCAATTCCTTTGCATATGCAAAAAGTTCATGCTCACTTAGGTTACAAAATGGGTGATTTACCGATTACTGAAAAGAACACAGAATGTGTTGTTTCACTTCCTATGTTCCCTGAATTAACTATCGAAGAGCAAAAAATGATTGCTTCTACTCTTATTGACTGCGTAGAGAAATCAAAAACTTTGGCATAGTAAAAGTTGAAAATAGTTTAAACAATAATGCGGCGGTGAAAAATTCACCACCGCATTAATATATACAAGTAGGTTAGCATTGTTATATTAACAAAACATTGTTGTTAGCTTGGTAAAGCCGACCTATTTTATTTGTGTTTAGTGTTTTTTAATATATAATAAACAGTTTATGTCAGGTAAAACCTGACCTACAGGGGTAAATGTATAATATGTTCGATTTTGAACACATAATACTTTTACAAAGTAGGTCAGGTTCCACCTGACAAAAAATTCTCATTTATTATTGAGTTTTGGTTTGAATTTTGGTATAATTTAACCATAAAGAGAAACCTAATAAGAAAAGGAAGTTTTATGAACAATATTGTTATCTATTCAACAAAACCAATGCCTGACCTACAGGCCATATTATATGATATTGATGATGCGGAAGTTAAAACCGTTTCTATAGATCAAATGAAGGATTATGCAATTTTAAATCCATCTTTGATGATTGTAGAAAATATTGATATAGCAAAAGATGCCTTGATGACAAACAAATTTCCATGTCCGATTCTTTTCTTTGGGCCTACAAGAACTGATGTTACGGTAAGAGCTGAAGGTTATGATTTTATTAAAGATTTCAATGAAAAAAATGAGCTTATTGTTCGTGCAAAGGCTCTTTTAAAAATCAAAGAGCTTAAAGACAAAGTTAATATGGTTTCTACAACTGATGATTTAACAGGATTACACAACAGAAAATACCTTCAAGAGCGTTTGGAAGAAGAGATTTCTCGTTCAAGACGTTACGGAACAAAACTTTCTTGCATATTGTTTGATATCGACTTCTTTAAGGTTGTTAACGACATGTACGGATACGAATGGGGCGATATTTTGCTAAGAAATATTGCGAACAAACTTAATGCAATGATTCGTAAAGAAGATATTCTAACCCGTTACGGCGATGAAGAATTCTTGCTTGTACTTCCAAATACTTCGGAAGAAAACGCATTCTTGTTTGGAGAAAGATTCCGCAGAGAAGTCGAAAAAATGGAATTTATTCCGGCAGGGGAAGAAGAAGCTCACAGAGTAACTATTTCCGGAGGCATATCAACATATCCTTGCATGAAAGATGTTGATGAAGATGCAAACACAGTAATCAGATATGCTGAACACGCTTTATATAATGCTAAGCACAGAGGAAAAAATAAAATTATTCAATTCTCTCAAATGAATTTGGAAATGTAAATTAGCCTAAGTGGAGTCAAAAATGTTTGAATTAAAAGCGCAAATGTATTTTTCGGCAGCACATCATTTGCTTAATTATGATGGAGCCTGTGAAAACATGCATGGGCATAACTGGTTAGCAGAAGCTTATGTTCGAGGGACAAAGTTAGATGAAAGCAATATCCTTGTCGATTACAAAGTTATAAAAAAGAATTTAAAAGAGGTTTTGGATTATCTTGATCACAAAGATATTAATGAACTTCCTGAGTTTAAAGGAATAAGCCCAAGCAGTGAAGTTTTATCTAAATACATTTACACAAAAATGAAAGAAAGAATTCCTCAAACAAGTAAAATATCTATTTGGGAAACTTCTACTTCTTGTGCTTCGTATTGGGAGGAATAATGGATTTAATTCAATCAATTTTAATGGGGATTGTACAAGGCTTAAGCGAATTTTTGCCTATATCAAGCTCTGCTCATTTAGTATTTACATCTAATTTCTATAAAGTTTTTAAAGGGATAGAAATTGTACAGGAATCAAATCAAGAGGTTTTTCTTGATATAATGCTCCATTTAGGAACTTTAATTGCTGTATTGATATTTTTCCGAAAAGAGATTTTTGAGATAATAAAAGCTTTATTTTACGGATTAAAAAACAAGGATTATTCATCAAAAGACTTCAAGACAGGTATTTATATAATACTTGGCACTATAGTAACAGTTCTTATTGCTTATCCTTTAAATGAAGTTGCGGAATTTTTAGTATTTAAACCTGCTATTGTCGGCATTCTACTTGTTTTTACTGGTTGTTTATTACTTTTTTCGGAATGGTTTGGGAAAAAAATTAAGGATAAAAAAGAGATTACGCTAAAAAGCTCCGTTTTAATCGCCATTGCACAAGGATTGGCGGCACTTCCCGGGTTTTCAAGATCAGGTCTGACTATTGCAACCGGTTTATTAAGCGGTCATGACAGAACAACATCTGCAAGATATTCTTTTTTGTTAAGTATTCCCATTATTCTTGGAGCATCAATGGTATACCCATTGGTTAAATTGGATTTAGCAGAAGTTGTTACATATAATTGGTCTGCAATAATCGTTGGAACAATAGTTTCAGGAATTGTCGGTTATTTATGTATAAAGTATTTTCTAAAATTTGTAGGAAAATTTTCTCTTGGAATTTTCGGATACTATTGTTTAATTATGGGACTTCTAACAGCAATATTCTTTTCAATATACAGCTAAACTAATATAAGGGAAATAATTATGGAATTAAATAAATACATTGAACATACTTTATTAAAACAAAACGCTTCTAAAGAAGAAATTAAAAAGTTATTAGACGAAGCTTGTGAATACAATTTCTTAGGAATATGCGTCAATCCATGCAATGTAGTTTTTGCAAAACAGTATCTGAATAATAAAAAGAGAAATGACATAAAAATCGTTACCGTTATAGGATTTCCTCTTGGTCAAACAACTACGGAAATTAAAATTTTAGAAACCATAGATGCAGTAAAAAACGGTGCTGATGAAATTGATATGGTAATAAACGGCGGAAAGCTTAAAGACGGTTTTTACGATTATATTACAGATGAAATCTCTAAAATTAAGTTTGCATGCCAAGGTCATAATTTAAAAGTAATATTAGAAACAGATTTATTAACACAAGAAGAAATAAAAAAAGCCTGCGAGTTGTGTATTCAAGGCGGTGCTGATTTTGTAAAGACTTCTACCGGTTTTGTTAAAAACGGTGTCGGAGCAAAAGTCGAAGATGTAAAACTTATGTATGAAACGGTAACAAATGCAGGACTTAAAGTTAAAGCATCAGGCGGAATAAGAGATAAAGAAACTGCACTGAAAATGATAGACGCAGGAGCTTCAAGACTTGGTACAAGTTCAGGGTGTAAGATAATGGAAAGTTAAGAAAGTTATTTTTTGTTGAAATGGATAAAGAGTAGAGTCCGGCGTACCGCACCAAGGACAAAAAGTTAAACAATTAACCCTCACCAGAAATTCTAAGTTTCGGAATTGGAATAGCTAACATTCCTCAACTTGAATTTCTACCCTCTCCCATTTGAGAGGGAATGGCATAAACGAAAAAAATAAAGTGAGCAAGGTGCGTTGAAACGCACCAACAAAATACAACATCATATGCTAAAAACAATTTTTATATCTTTAATAAAAATATATCAAAATTTGACATCTTTTCTTCCGCACAGATGCAGGTTTTATCCGAGTTGCTCGGAATATATGAAAGAAGCAATTGTGCGATTTGGGGTTTTAAAAGGTGTTTGGCTTGGAATAAAACGCATTTGCAGGTGTCACCCGCTTAACGAAGGCGGGTATGACCCTGTTCCTGACATAGAAACTAAAAGGGGGTAGTATGGCAGATAGAATAATTATTTTTTCAGGAAAACAGTATTCGGGAAAAGACACTGCCGCAAAAATTCTTATGGAAGAATTACCTTCCTTTAACCGCTGTGCAATGGGAGATGTTATCAAACTTGAATACGGGAAAAAATATAATGTAACGTACGAAGAAATAGAAGCTAACAAACCAAAATACCGCCAAGGACTGATTGATTTAGGGAATTGGGGCAGAGAACAAGATCCTGATTATTGGTTAAAAAGAATTGTTGAACAAGAAGGCAATATTGTTGTCACAGACGTAAGAATGAAACACGAGTATGAGGTTTTTAAAACAGCAGGCGCAATATCAATAAGAATTGAAGCTGACAGAGAGCTGAGAGAATTAAGAGGCGGAAAACTCGTCGGAGAAGATGATGTTACCGAAGTTGATCTTGATAATATTCAGGATTGGGATTATATAATCGACAATAACAAGGATTATGAAACATTACGGAGAAATGTTTTAAAAATAGTTCAAAAATTACGTTAAGCATTTTTCACCTCCACATCTTTCAAATTGCCGGATTTATTTTCCGCATAATTCAGTTCGCTATTATTTTTTGGGAATAGTTTATGACTTGCGGCACTTCCCAAAGCACTTAATACCATACCTGAACCGGTACCCAGCGCCATACCCTTACCGCCTGAGAATAACATAGCTGTCAGAGCAGTTGAAACACCAAGACCGGCAAATACAGGTAAGGCGCCGGATATAACTCTTGACATTCTGTCTTCTTTACTGTCTGCTACACCTATTGCTATACCGCTTGCTACCAAACTTCCCAATGCAGTTACGACATCCGTCGGCGCACTTCCCAACATCAAATCACGCTTTTTATCAAAATATTCCACACACTCCGTTTTATTAGCTTTTCTCAAAAGTTTTTCTGCTTGTTTAACACTTTCTTCAAATGCACTCTTTTCTTCCTGTTTTAAGTGCGGAGCTAACAACTCTACCATCTCATTATAAGCTCCTTTTTGCGTTTTACCGTCACCAACCAAAGAATTAATTACTTTTGTACCTTCTTCTTCTAATTTATTTCTTTTAGGCATCAAAATATCTTCTGCCCAAAAACTAAATGCATCTTTTGAATGTTCTATATTATTTCCGCCTTCCGACTTAAAACCGTTTTTGTATTCTGTCATTTTTTTAACTACATCTTTTTCAAGATTTTGCATTAATGCTTCTTGATTCTCTAATCTGCTTTTTATCTGAGATGATGAAAAATATTCTTGCAATTTATCTATTTCTGCAAGTTTTTTCTCAAAAACAGCTTTATCTTTAGGTGAAAGCCTATCTTTATAGTGCATCATTATGTCATCCAGCGTATTCATCTGATTTGAAACACTCTTATACTTGCCGTAAACAGTTTGTTTGCTTATTTTATCAAAACCTTTTGTTATACTTTGGTGTATTTTCTTTGTAAATGCTGTTTTACTGCACAATTTTTGAAATAATTCATCCTTAACCGAATTACCGTTGTTTAAAATCTGAATTATGTTTGTTACACCATTTAAGAATTTTTCTTTAACTTTATTCCATTTGCCCCATATTGAATCATCAACTTTTGCTTTGTTTCCGGCTTTTGTAGATTTTGTTTTTAATTTATTTACTAAAGATGATGAAAATTTAGGGTTTAACAGAGCAACTATAGCACTCAATACAAGTACTGTACTACCTACTCTTATTGCAGTTTTATGTGTTTTTTTCTTTTCTTCATCCTGCGTTTCCGGAACAAAAGTGTCTACGGTATTGTTAACAATGTTTTCAACCTTATCAATTGGTTTTTTAACAATATCCAGCCCTCCCTGTTCATTTGCCCTGAATGATACACGAGAATATGAGCTTAAATTGTATGTATTATAATTTACGCCTGACACAATATTACCTGCTATATTAAACCTTCTGTATATATAAAGTAAATCCGTTCAGATAAATTGCCAAATTTTTTAATTTTGTTAAGACATGTTAAACAAATATTATTCTGTAATAGTATTATCTTCTGCTTTAAAGTATACTTTTTGAACAGAGCCATCCTCGTTATATAATGTTATGCGCTTACATCCATCAAGTACTGCAACAGATTCATATGGATTCATGCTATCTTTTTTATATTTATACGTCTCATTAGTTATGTCATTGTAAATTAAACGATTTTTTTTATCATATTTGTTTAAAGAGTCATTTCTCTCCGGATCAACCATATTTGTATGCCATTTTATTAAAATTTCTTTTTCATTGTAGTAATAATCTGCAGTATCTGTTTTTACATCAGAATGCAATTTTGTCGAATCAGTAGGGTATTTATTATAATAAAAAATCTTACTTAATGTGCTGTCCGGTCTGTATGTTTTTTCTGTATATATTATTTCGCTTTCTTTTGTTGGTACATAATTGGTTCGAACAATCTTTGTACCGTCAGGTAATTTTGTCGTTGTTGTAATTACACCAAATTTATCTTGCTCTGTCTTAACTTCTGTTCTTTCGCCTTTTGGAGAAATATAAATCTTGTATCCTAAACTATCTCTTTCGATTCTCCCATCTTTATAAACAGTTTCCGACCATGAATAGTTATCTGCATTTAGCTCACCGTCAAAAGGAACATAGTAATAACTCTTTATCGATTTTTCATTATTACCCGAGATTTTTTCACTACCTGATTCAATATTATTTGTATTTTTGTTATCCATTGTCATTTCTTCTTCATCAACATTAGCATTTTCTTTTTTTTGTAAACAAGATGAAAAAGCTAAAAGACCAAGCATTGCCATTCCAAGACCAATGTTTCTTGTTGTTTTTACCACATTCCCCTTAAATTGTATATTTTGATTTGATCTTTTGGGTTTAGAGTATCTGTTTATTGTTGAATATGCGTTAACTTGATCAATTCTTAAATTCATATTTTTCTCCTACTATTTGTATATTGTATATATAAACACATAAAAATTTTTTTTGCTACCATAAAAAAAATTGCCGACATAATTTGTCGACAATTTAAAAAATCTCATATTTAAAACTTTATTATCAAAACTAGCTTTCTACAACCTCAGGGGTTTCACTATTTCTGATAGTAGATTTATCTGAAGATAAAGACTTGTCCTTGAATTTCTTAACTTGTCTGTCAAGCTTGTCTGCTAATAAATCAATACTTGCATACATAGACTCAGCCGATTCTTCACAATGAACAACACCTGTATTCATTTTACAAGAAACTTCTGCAACATGTTTGCCTGTAGCAGCCGGATTTTTGATGACTGAAAGAATTACGTCTATCGCTGTAATTTGATCGTAGTGATTTACTACCTTGCCTAATTTTTCTTTTACGTAAGCCTTAATAGCATCAGTAATCTCAATGTTTTTACCATTTACGTGTATATGCATGTACACCTCCTAATAACTACCTATTCATTGTACTATATTTTCCCATGTTTTTAAAGAGGGATATTTGTATGTTGAAAAAGAAAATGCAAAGCAGAAAGCAGAATATGACTCTCTACTCACAAATTTCAACCTACTTTCTAACTACTAACTCAGAAAAGACTGATAATTTTGCTGCATTGAAGCAATCATGTTTTCCATTGCTTGGAATTTCTTTTCTAATTGAGCTTTATATGTAGTAATACTTGAATTTTTCTTTGTTATTTTTTCATTAATTTTATTAATATTAGAATCTAATGTCGAAGTCTTAATATCAAAGAAACCGTTTACAGCTTTTAAACTTTGTTCTACAGAATCTTCCATCATTGACAAAATACTGTTATCACCTGCTAATAATGCTTTTACAGACTCAGGATTTTCTTCTAATGCTGCCATAAATTTTTCTTCATCAAAATATAAAGAATTTGTATCTGATGAAAGATTATTTGAATCCGCCTTTGTTGTCGAAATACCTATTTCTGATAATAACTTATATACACCGCCGTTAATATCATTTGAACCGTTTACATAACTTCTTAATGTGTTTTTAAGACTTGTTAAAGAAGATTCCCCATGAAGTTTAGCTCCTGATGCTGTTACTGTATTAATTTGATCAAGCATGCCATTATATGCGGATACAAAACCGTTTATTGCTTCTTTTAATCCGCTTGCGTCCTGACTTACCTTTAATGTTGCCGTTTCATCTTCTTCTGTATTTGCTCTTTTTAAAGTAAGTGTAACACCTTCCATTTTAGAAATATCTTCAGTAATGGTATTAGATGTTGATGTCATGGTTGTGCCGTTTATTGCAAATATTGCATTTTTACCTAACTCTTGTGCATCAGTAAACATTTGAGAATTTACTACATTACCGTCTTCATCCCATTCGGAAGATGTAAATCCCATAACATCCGTAAAGTTACTTGTTCCTGCTTCTATATTTATATATGATGCACCCTCTTTTGTTGAAGTAATTGAAAGTCTTCCCGTTGCATCATCCCAGTATGCATACGCTTGCGCACTGCTGTTATTATTAATTTCGGCAATCAATGATGACAAAGTTGTATTATCACCTATTGTAAACTCTGCATCACCTATTACAAAAGTACCTGCCTTAATTTGTTGATTAAAACCTGAATCCTCAGCTGTTAATTTTGTAGATAAAGTAGCTTTATAAACTGAATTTGTAGAAAGATAACTACCGTCTTCTTGTCTTTCTAACCCAACTAATGAAAAGAAATTGGAACTGTCAGTTGTTGCACCTACATGAATCGTATCGTTTTCATTAGTTGCTCTGAATGTCATTTCTCCGTCTTCTTCAACATTTAATGTAATTCCTACATCTTGAAGAACGGCTTTTAAATCACCGATTGTATCGTCAGCACCTATACTGATTGCATTTTTCTTACCGTTTAAATATGTAGTAAAAGTACCGGCTGTTACACCAAGACTTTTTAATGTTGTTGAATCGTCAGCAACTGAACTTGCAGGATTTAGAGATGTTGCTTTTGTATATGTAGCTGTTTGCTGAACATATATATCGTAATTTTGCCTTCTGGCATTTGTTCCTACTGTCGCAGTAAATATTTCTTCATTAGAAGACACTGCACTGCTTTTTCCAAATAAATCAAATACACCGCCAAACTTGGCATCTGTTAATTTTTCAATGGCTGTTCTCAGTGATGAAACACTGCTGCGTGTATTATTTAACGCTGTTTTTGTAGTCTGAGATTCTGTCAACTGAGTTTGCAATTTGGTAATATCTTGCTGCCTTACAGAAACAAATGCATCTACCCATGATGATGTATCTAAGCCCGAAACCAGACCGCTAAATGAGATTGCCATAATTCAAAATCCTTTTTGTTTTACGATTGGTATATACTACGATATATATTATATATATAATTATATACCATGTTATTTAGCATTTCAACCCTTTAAATAGATGAAATTTGTATAACCTTTACATGTATATCGGCATTTTTTTGTAAAACTTTAGCAATTTAGGCATAAAATATTAAAATTGTTACAAAACTTTACGATAGGAGGATGCGGAAAAAGTCGAAAAATGACAATTTTTCGAACTTGCTTTCGAACTTGCTTAGTTGCCGGCGCGAAACGAGTTACGTGTTTTGCTATCGCAAAACAGCTTCACTCTCTGCCGGCAATCCGCTTTTCAAATCCGACCCAAGGTGTGTGAGAGTCAGGCTATGTGCGGGATAGCACGTAGCCTGACTCGAAACCGTTCCCCAGAGTTTGCAGGGAAAATTTTAATTTTTCCGCAAACTCGGCATGGTCAGTAAAATTTTTTGTTTAAATTAGCCATTCTACTAATACAAAAAATATCTGATTTTGGGTTAAATATAATTATTAAATCTTTTTCATACTTCCAGCTATTCTTAATTCCAAGGGGGATGGGGGTTAATACATTTACTCCGATCCGCCTTTTTTTTAGCTTTCTTCTTTAAGTAAAAGAATTGCCGAGTTAATTTCTTCTTTTAAGTAATCCAGCTGTTGTTCAATATTTGCAGGGCTGTATATTGAGCCGCTCTCCGTATAGGCAAGATATCTTTGGTATTGAGCAGCTTCTTTTCTGAGTGTCATAACGGTTTTTAAATACGTATTAACCTCGATTAGCTTTCGGAATGATTCATAATAGCTTTCGGGTTTTCCTTCGTATTTTTGTAACAAATAATCAATATTTACTGTTAGTACATTAGCTTTAGATACAAACAACTGCAAGCTTTCGTTATCATCTATACAGTCATAAACCTTTTCCAGCATTGGAATTATATTATTGGCATCATTAAGGTATTGAGATGTTTTGTCTTTTTTTTGAATAATATCAATAAACGCAGGATTGTCTTTGGGAACAGGTTTTAGCTCCGACGGATTATCAAACTGCTGCGGCTCAAAAATCGGTTCGGCAACTTTTGTTTTGGACTTCTCATTAGCATCTTCTATTTTCGGTAAAGTTCCTGCGTATCCCTTACCTTGAAGTTCTTTTTCAAGTGTTTTATTTTTTTTGTTCCAAAAGAATGCCTGAGATGGCAGGGCAAAACTTAAAATTATTAATAATGAAACAAGTTTTTTCATAATAATATTATAGTGATTTTGAATCAAAAGGCAAGATAATATAACTACAGTTCTCTTCTTCCTTCAATTGCGCGAGCAAGAGTCACTTCATCAGCATACTCTAAATCGGCACCCACCGGCAGACCGAATGCAATCCTTGATATTTTTATACCAAAAGGCTTTATAAGTTTTGTAAGATAAAGACTCGTTGCTTCACCTTCGACAGACGGTGATAATGCTAAAATGACCTCTTGCACCGTTTCATCCGTAAGTCTTGTTAAAAGTTCTTTTATCCTGATATCTTCCGCTCCGATTCCGTCTATCGGAGATATAAGTCCTTGTAAAACGTGGTATAAGCCTTTGTATTCGTTGGTTTTTTCTATAGCAATTAAGTCCTTTGTTTCTGCCACTACACATATTACGGATTTGTTACGGTTATTTGATGAACAAATCTCGCAGGGACTTTGAGTTGAGATATTATAGCATATCTCACAAGTCTTTGCGCTCCTTTTTGCCATAATTATCGCATTCGCAAACTTCTCAACTTCTCCTATCGGCATTTTTAAAACCTGAAAAGCCATCCGTTGAGCCGATTTAGGACCAACGGATGGAAATTTTTGGAATTGCTCTATTAAAGATGCTATCGCTTTTGGATAAATCACTTTAAATCCCTCTAAAACAGTCCCGGAATTGAAATTCCTCCGGTTACCGCTTTCATTTTTTCTTCCATAACTTTTTGAGCTTTTTCCGAGGTTTGATTTATGGCTGCTGTAATTAAGTCTTCAAGCATTTCTATTGTATCTTCGGAAACAGAAGAAGGATTCTCGGGATTAATTGCATCAGCAGAAAGCTTTATTGATTTAAAAATCCCTTTTCCGTCACAAATAACCTTTACTGATCCGCTTCCGGCTTCGCCTGAAATCTCCATTTTATTTAATTCTTCTTGTGTTTCTTTAAGTCTTTTTTGAATATTTTGTGCTTGTTTCATCATATTCATCATATTCATCATAATTGGAAATCCTCCTCTTTATATTATTTCCATCTCCTTGATGAGATGGTTAGGGTGAGGTGTCCACCCCCTTGTTAGTATAATTACAATTGTTCTTCTATTTTTGACATTAAATCATCATCGATATCAAAATTTGCATAAACATTTTGTACATCATCGTGTTCTTCAAGTCTGCCGAGTAATCTCATAATATTTATTGCAGTTTTTTCGTCTGTAACTTCGATTGTGTTTTGCGGAATTCTTGTGAATTCTGCCGTAACTGATTTAAAACCTTCTTTTTCTAAGCCTTCAGCTATAGGTTGAAGGTTTGGAATTGAAGTATAAACTTTATATTCGTCTTCTTCTTCAACTATATCTTCAGCATCAAGATTTATTGCAGCTTCAAAAAGTGCATCAAAATCAACATCATCTTTATTAAATGTAATGCACCCTTTTTTATCAAACATATATCCGACACAGCCTGTTTCACCGAGGTTTCCGTTAAACTTTGTAAAGTAACTTCTTATATCGCCGGCTGTCCTATTTCTGTTATCAGTCATGGCCTCTATTACAACGGCAACACCTCCGGCTGCATATCCTTCGTATGTCATTTCATCATAGTTTTCGTTATTACCTGCTCCTGAACCTTTTTCAATCGCACGCTTAATATTGTCGTTCGGAAGTCCTGCTGCTTTTGCTTTTTCTATTGCTGTTCTCAAACGAAAATTACCTGCAGGATCAGGACCGCCAAGTTTTGATGCAACGATAAGTTCCCTTGAATATTTTTGGAATTCAGCTGCACGAAGCGAGTCTGTTTTTGCTTTTTTATGTTTTATTGTTGACCATTTTGAGTGTCCGCTCATAAAATATCCCCTTTTCTTTATGTACCCTGCTTTCCAATGATACAAAAAAGGTATTTAAAAGGCAAGTAAAACATTCTTTTATAAAACTTAACAGTAACACGCCGGCATAATATAAATTACCCCTCACCCTAACCCTCTCCCGCAGGGCGAGGGGACTTAAGAGCGCTAATGGGTTGATTCTTGCAGGTCAGCAGAATATAAATATCCCTCTACATTGGGAGAGGATATAATTTCAATTTGAAAACCGCAAGGTTTGAAAATTAGAAATTATTGGTGAGGGTTAGCTGATAAATTGAGTTTTAACCCGGCAA
>CADBXV010000004.1 GCA_902798645.1 uncultured bacterium | reverse complement strand
TGCTGAGGATGATATGCCGATTTATTATTGGTCAAACGATTCAAGCCGCAGCGAAGTTGATTTTGTGGTTCAACTTGACGGATATGTTATTCCGGTTGAGGTAAAAGCGGAGAAGAACTTAAAAGCAAAGAGTTTAAAGAACTTTATTCAAGATTATAAATCCGAAAAATCTGTCAGAACGTCTCTTGCTGACTACAAATTGAACGATAATAATTTATATGATATTCCGCTTTATGCCATTGGAAATATTGAAGCTATTGTTGAGTAGTTTGTTTTATTTCTTCAAAAGGAATCGGAGCATAATTATTAACTTCAACGCAAGTGTTATAATACCAAGGATCTGTTAAACTGTTTGCGTGGACATGTCCGTGAATATTCAACTTAAACCTGCTTTTACATTCAGGATGAACCGGTATATGTGTCAGCAAAAAGTTATCTAGATTATGACAACCGCGAATATCTTTGAAATGCTGTAAATAAAACTTTGGTTTAAATTTATCGTGATTACCTTTGATTAAAATCTTTGTACCATTCAGTTTTTGCATTATTATATCCAATTTATTCCTGTTAATTCCGACATCGCCTAAATGATAAACCTTGTCATTTGGTTTTACTATTGAATTCCATTTCTCAATCATAAAATTATCAGCATCTTCTGTCCTATTCCACGGACGCATTTTTGTTCCGTCGTAATTGAAAAATTGATACATATTTTCATGCGAAAAATGAGTGTCAGAGATAATGAAAATATTGTAACTCATACTTTTCCTCCTTTTTGAAATCAAGCCACAACATACATCGCTCAATCCGGTAGAAATAGCAAGTAAAAACAACCAAATTCGCTATATAGCCGTTAAAATATGATAATATCCATGTTTGTGATATTCTTTTCTTTGAAAGGAATTGTTTCGTGCAAACTATCATAAATTTTATACAAAATCATAGTTTTTTATTGTTGATTATTTTATTATCAATAAATTTTTTGTGTCTTGTATATAAATTAATAAAAGTTGTAACTAAAAAAGATTTTTTAAATGAGACCTGCCAAAAATTGTTGTTAATAATCGAGATTAAAAAGGCAGAATGTTACAAAAATTTCACTTTTTTATATAAGCATAACCTTATTATATTAATATGGTATTTTGTACTATTTTTGAGCGCATTAATTCTTTGTATAATAAATTGGAACAAAATTAGTGAATTATCATTTACACCTCCGACAAAAGATACAGTATTATTTGTTTTGTTAATTATACTTGCGTTACTTCCTTTTGGAAATATGGAGATATTAGGTATAAAAGTGACTTCAAATAAGCCATTAAACAACAATGAAGCAAAACCTATTCCTGATAAAATTAGTTCTGATAAAGAAAAAACAATAAAAGATTTAAAACAGCAGTTGGATGATATTTGTAAGATAACGGAGGATAATAAACATGCAAAATAATTATTCTCAATATTCAAATAATGGTTTTAATGCAATTATTGATGTTATAAATCAAGGTGTGAATATACTTAGAAATAATATTTCCGCTCCTATAAATTACTCCATTGTCCAAGCTTGGCAGAATTATGCAAAATTTGTATTAAAAACATATGCAAGTAGCAATTCTTATTTGGAGTATTTAAATTTTTTGACAGCTATTATTTATTTACCACCTCAAGAACAATTAAACCAATCTATAAATAAATTATTAGAGCTGGCAAGAAGAATCTAAATTAAAATAAAAAATTACATTCTTTCTATATACCAGTTACTATTTCCAAAATGATTAAAATTCCAATGGAGTTCAAAATAAAAATTAAACTCCAATGAATTGTCGTCTTTGAAGTTCCAAGAGTATTTATTTAATTGTGTTTTGCGATAACTTTCAAACGCATCCCGAATTTCTTTTGCAAACTTTTTCCTGAAATCAGAATACGGAATGTCCAATGTTTCTTTAGTTAATTTGTTTTTCAAAATCATCTTCAAAACCTCTTATGTTGTCAAGTTCTATATTATAGCGTTTGCCTGTTTTATCTACGCAGGTCGCAAAATCTACTGTTTTATCAGCGAATTTGTTCTCCCATAAACAAATTAACAATCCGATTTCTTGTGTTTTTAAATTCAAAATCTTTGTTCCGTATAACTTATAATCTTTTTCAATCATCATTATTAGCCTTTCTTACTGTGATATTTGAATATATGTCATCAGGTTTTTCAGGATCTATTAAAAACTCTTTCAAAAATACATATAATTCTCCGCAGGGACTTTCGCATAAAACTGTATCTTCACTATAAAAACCAATGACCGTATATTCTCTGTTGTCATTGATTTCCCATCCGCGGATTTTCTTTAATCTGTATCTGCTGTACTGTTTAATCATATTTATTCCTTTTGTTACACAATACATCACTCTTTTTAGATAAAATATCAACTTGGATTCCTGAAATCGTATCATTTGGACATATTTGGGACTTGATGTTTCTGCGAAACAGAGTTATCCTGTGTGTATCAAAACTTTATTTACCCCGAGGTTAACTATGAAAAAACAAACATTGGCGCAAGATGCCTTTAAGCTTTATGCCGAGAAATTTATGTCATTAGAAGATATCGCAAGACAGCTTCATTTGAACGAAAGAACACTCCGCCGCTGGAAAAAGTCCGATGATTGGGAAACTAAAAAAGCTGAATACCTTCGAACAAAAACAACGTTGCATTCGGATTTATATGATTTTACCCGAAGTTTGATAAATTCTATCGAGAGGGATATGGAGAATAACGGTAAAGTCGAGCCTGCAAGGTATTATGCCGTTACTAAAATGCTGAAATTGATTGGGCCGGTTAAATCTTATGAGGATGAAGTGATAAGTGAAAAACAAAAGCTCAAAGAGGAAAAGCCGAAAGGTTTAATGCCGGATGTTATACGAGAAATTGAGGAACAAATTCTCGGCATAACACACGAGGAAATTTGTGAACACCGATTAAACACCTTTTAAATGGTATTTAAACTTCAACATCTTTTTCGTGATCAATAAAGAATGCATTTAAAACATCTGCATCATTACGCAGATGTTTAACTACCGGCGCAAGATTGTAGCATTCTTCAATTTCCGGTTGATTTGCAACAAAATAATCTATAACAACTGCTGTGTTATAAATATTTTCCGACCACTTGCTTAACTGCTTGAACTCCTTTGGAGTAATATTAAATCCGACTTTTTCCATACGACCTCCTTCAACGTGTCGTATACATCACTCAAAGTCATAATTAAATCAAGATTAAATCTTAGTTGCAGAACATAAAATTTGAGAGTATCCATCTTTTTGAAATTTATCTATAACTTTGACTTCAAATTGTTCATTATACAAATCTATTTGAATTGAAAGCTTTTTAGATTGTAATTTAGGGACATATCCTAATATTTCCTCTTTGTAACTAAGCATTAAAGCAAATTGATCATATTCATTTTCGTAATCACGATTTATTTCAATAATATCACCAATTGAAACTTCTTTCGAAAGATTTTTCCTTTGTTCAGAATATTTAATTCCCGTAATATAAAATTCTTGTTCTGTATTTTCAGTATTAAGAAAGATACTTTTATCTGGTATTATATTTTGTGAAATTTTTAATATGTCACTTTTTTCATAATTATTCAAAAAATCAAAATTGTTAATTTCTTCAAAAGTAACATTTGCAAACCACATAAGAATTTTTGCAAAATTAGTATTTAAACCTATAGAAGAAAAATAATTATTTAATTTGTTTGTAGTAGCCCTTGATTGAATTCCAAGACTACGCAGCCATACTAATTTTTCTGTGTTAACACCATACTTAAGTAATGTGGGTAATATTTTCAAAAAATTTATAGTTTTTTTATTCCCGATTTTAAGAATATATATAATTAAATCAACAAAAACACTTATCCCCCAAGGATATTTATAATTAAAAACATTTTCTAAAAATAAGTTAAAACTTTCAGTACCAATGTCAGGATGATATTTAAACCATATTTGCCTTAAATTTTCAATTGTATTGCATTCAATCCAATCTTTTAAGAAATATGGGAAAAAGTTGTTTTCTTTTACTATTTCTGAAATTTCCTTCTTTTCAATAGCCATTTCGGGTATATTAACTAAATGAAAACATATAAATAATATTAAATTTAAGTAATCATTATTTGATACAAACTGTTTAATAATTTCAATGTGTTCCTCTATTATTTTTTTTATAATTAAACAACTAGAAAAACTAAATCCTGTTTTAGAAAATAATTTTCTGAGATTTTTATCAGGCACTTGTGTATAAAAATTGTTTCTTATTATTTTAATTTTCTGTTTAATTGAACTTGTATCAATAGATTCTTGTTGTGCTTGTATATAGAATAATGTCTTGCTAATAAGATTATTAATCAACTCTTCATCACTTGTTTCAACAGATTCTTCTGCTAACATATCTAATATAGAAGCATTAAATATATAATCAAGATTATCCGCAAAAATATTTTCAGTTAGTTTTCCAGAAATCCTTGCTTTTAATATTTTAAAGATAATACTGTATATATCATCTGTTTTTTTTGATAAACAATATTTCCCATACAAATACTCATCCGCACTAGTTAATACAGGATATAAGATTAAGCCCTCAGCTTCTTTCCCTGGCCTACCGGCTCTACCTATTATATTTAAGAAATCTCTTTGAGGAATTGTTTTCATACCTTGTTCTTTGCTATAAGATATTATTAAAGAATGAACAATTATAGTTTTTATTGGGAAGTTAACACCTTGAGCAATTGTACTATTGGCAATAAGCACTCTCAGGTTTCTATTACGGAAATCTTTCTCTACAGCTTTCCTGACGGCTTCTGGCATATCTCCATAATGAATACCAATTCCAAGCTTAATTGCTCTTGTGACTATATGTTCTTTCCCAAACCACTCCAATGCGGTAATATATGAATCTCTTGTTGCATCGCTTTTATAATATTCCAGGATTAAATTAGAGACATCTCTATTTTTCAGTTCAAGCATTTCAATAAACCTATTAGCTAAAGAATGAACATTTTTAGGTAAACTTGTGAAAAGAAGTACAGGACCTTCGACGGAGTATTTATATGCTAATTCTACACATATATCTCCTTTATCATCTGCAGGAAAAATTTTCCCTTTTGAACATAAAGTTCCATCTTTTTTTAATTTCTTGTATTCTTTTGCTTGAATTACTTTACTAGCCCAAGCTATGTTGTTATTACTATCTATCTTGATTCCAGGATATTCGACAGTTGCATTCCCGTATGAAGATATAGTTTTATCTTTTCTTTTTTTTGTGCCATGCCAAGTAACTTTTCCTATTATACGATTTGTTGATTGCCATTGTTTTTCATCTAAATATTTATTGCATTGGATAATATTATTTTCACTTGATGAAACCCATAAAGAAAGATTTTTTAAAGAAGTATCTGGCATCACGGCCGATATAAATATAAATCTTGTTTCAGATGATTCTAACTTATATTTTAATTTAGAAATTAGAAGTTCTATTAAAAAAGCCCTTTCATCATTATTTCCAATAATATGTCCTTCATCAATAACTACTATTGAAATGTTTTCAAAAAATTCTGGGTTAGTCCTAAATAACAAATCAATTTTTTCTGGTGTAGCTACAATTACATCTGATTTTTCAATCAATATTGTCTGAGATTCATCAATTTCATAACTTCCTATTACATTTGAAACAACAAAATTTAATTTATTAAGATTTTTTGATAATGTATCTTTAACTTCATTTGTTAAAGTTCTAAATGGTGTTATATATATACACTTTTTACCAGGAAACTCTGTTAAAGCTTTAAGTATTGCTAATTCTGCAATGAATGTTTTACCTGCTCCAGTTGGCATTTGAATAACAAAACTCTTATTTGAATTCAATAGGCCTGCCTCTATTGCTCTTAATTGAGATATCCAAAGTTCAAATCGTGAAGTTCGTTTTGATATAGATTTTACAGCAGTATCAGAATATAAATCTGTAGAAATAAGCTTTAAATATTTATCCCAAATTAAATTTTTATGTTCTAATTTATTCCAAATACATCTATAATTCAGGATTTTGCATCTAGTTATAAATAAATCTACTAAATGATATAATAAGACATCTTTTGTTCTTTGGAACAAGTCTCTTGCAGTATTAAAACGTTCCTCATAGTTATTGTTTGTGCCATATAATAAAAAATCAATTAAACCTTTAATTCCAACAAAAAAATTCCCAAAAGCGGACTCCGTTTTCTTATCAAGATTGTCAGCGACTTCTTTTAGTTGTTTTATGATATTATTAATCTCTTTTTGAATAGAAAACAGACTTTTTGTTAAAAATAACTGTATTATTGAAAAAAGGTGATTACTTAAAGTACTTATCTTGTCATCATTATTTATTTGATATAAATTTTCTCCCAAAAAATGAATCAATGCGGATGCATTTGCTTGATATCCGGCAATATCAAAACATAAAGCTGATAAAATTAAACTGTATTCTTTGTCATATTCTTTTGACAAATAATATAAATTTAAAAATATTTCTGCTGCAGATTTCATAGCTTTTAAAGCTGTTTTATTATTTGTATTTTCTTGAAGCAATAAAGAGGCTTTACTGGATAAATAAATTGCCCTTGCCCATAAATCATATTCCTTATATGATGGATTCTTTATTGTTGCGCCCATTCGTAATGCAAATAGCTGTGCATTTTCTGATTTAAGTCTTTCTGCATCATTTGAAGTATTTATTAAATTTTCAAGTTCTTGTTCTTTTTTTTCTAAGTACTCCAGCCTATTCATTTTTTAGTTCCTTGGCAATATCTATAGTCAATTGATATGTTTTTTCTATTAAACTTTTTAAATCCTTTATTAAAATAACTATGACCTTTAAGTCCTCGATTTCTATTTCAATATTATTTAATTTATCAATGACTTCATTATTCCAATATTCTTTTTCAAATAACAAAAATATATTGCCTTTTTTATTACTATGGTTCTTTTGTATATACTCGTCAAACTGATCAGCTAAATCATAATTTTGGTTATTATCAAACATTCTACTTATAAAAGAATATATTAATGGAATGTCTGCATTATATTCAGAAATCAGTTCTTCATACGCATTTTTAGCTACATCATATTTTGAATTGGGTACAGTTTTACCATTTTTTTGCATATCTTTTAGAGCTGAACTTCTGGTTTTTATCTCATTAAAGTGAATCGAATTATCATCCTTTTTAAAAGTTAATAAGTCTAGCATTTGAACCGATTTATTATTTCTGTGTTTATATCTAATTTTATACAAGGGAATCTCATGTTCCTTGATTTGTTGTAAATATAAACCAGACAATACTTCTCCCCAGTCTCCTATTCTAACTGAAGAATCAAAACCTTGTCTTTTGGGTGAAAACAATGAATTTACAAACTTTTCAATATACTCCTGCGACTTATCTTTAATTTTTCTTTTTAAACCTTCTATGGGATAAAATGATTGTAATAGCTCAAACGCAATTTGTTTTTCTAAAGATTCTGTTATCTCACTTTTTTCTGAAATATCAATAACTTTAAATTTTAAATCTGAACAAATTCTTTCATTTTCTTCTAACCAATCTTGCATATTATACCTATAATTTTATTTCAAATATGGAACCTTGAAGCCGAGATTTTTTAGACGGATGTTCATTGCTGGTGGATTAACATCAAAATGTTTTGCACATTCTTTGATAAATTTTTCGTCTAAAAATTCTTTGTCTGTTTTATTTTCATCTTGCATATATTGAAGAACATATTCTTCCGGCATAAGAATTTCTGCGGCTAAGCTATCTGCTTCATATTCCATCAACTTTGAACCGGATTCTTCTGACTTTCTGCCAAGAGTTCCGTTTTTTAACTCTTTTTTGTGTTTCAGAATATGACCGATTTCGTGAGCAATAGTAAAGTTGTCTCTCGGATCTTTTACTGCAATTTCGTATAAATCTTTTTCTTTGTTATATGACACTGCTCCTTTTTTCTGTTCATTATCTTTATAAACTAAAATGCCGTTTTCTCTTGCAAATAGATCTATATCCATTTTTCCATGAGTGTGCCAAAAATCTAAAGATTTTTTGATAATTTTGTCTTCCGACAAATCATCTTCGTTAGGATTTATAACAGTAATTTGACCATTTATAAGCATTGGTAATAAGAAATCCCTTAATTGTTCTAAATTTTTATTTTCTTTGTAATTATTAATAATTTGATCAACTAGCGGTTTTGTATGTGCTTCAAAATCTTTAATTATTTTTTCAGAGTAGGGTAATAATAATTTCTCTGTTTCGATAGGACTTAAATTTTTTTGGTTTGAACCTGTAGCTATATTTTCTAAAATATTTACAAAATGTTTTGATAAAAAAGTTGAATAAATAAAAGAACGATAGTTTATATCAGTTAGTTTCAACAAGCCAACTCGTTGATTTAGCAACAGGTTATTTTCAAAAACCATACCAATTCTACCAACATTACCAGTTAATGATAACAAAATATCTCCATCTCTTAATATACAATAATCTGGCATATTTGCTGGTAGCTTATCAATTTTATTATCAGTATTACTTGAAATATAATTATCTTGAACATTTTTAATTGTTATTAGTTTATATTTCCCATCATCAATATAATCATTGGAAGAAAACGGATAACCAGATTTGACTTCACAAAGCTCTTTTAACGTAACATCTTGCCAGTTCTGTGGAATTTCACGTTTAAGCTTTTCATTATAAATCATAGCTCCACCACTTGATTTATATGGTTTACCATTCTCATCTGGAAAATCAAATTGTACGAACCAATAATCATATAGTGTTTTAGCAAGTTTTTCTAATTCTTTATTAATTTTATTATTAATTTCAATTTTTTTTGTTATTTTATCAATACAATCTGCAACTTTATTTTGATCATTAATTTTCGGTAAATTAATACATATATCTTCTAATACTGTTTGTGTCAGATTTCGGATATTTGTACCATTTCCAATTTTTGCATACAATGATTTTTTAAATATTGGTGATATACAGTAATATAAAAAATATTTTGGAGAAAGTTCTTTTTTGTTTTTAATACGCCCCCTAATTGTAAACCCTGAGAAAGATACCTTTTCTTTTAAATTACTTATATAAATACATCTTCCTACTAATGATTTATTACCATTAGACCTTACAAATAATAAATCATCATTATCCAACAACATTTCCTTAGAAACGATTTCAGATTTAACTTCTTCAAGATTATCAAAATCAATATATAGATTGTCCTTAAAATCTGCAACTCCAACTACCTTACAGCCGTCACCTTTATCTTCTTTGCTGTAATTTAGTCCATTTTTAAATTCGATATAAGAACCTAGTTTATTGCTCATAAATCAACGATTCCAGTTGTTTTTGTATCTCATCTTCCATTCTGTGAGATTGCATAAAATATTCTTGAAGATTTGTTTTATATTCCTTCATTTTCATTTCAAATTCTTCTGCTGTCATATTAGAATATTCAATTTTGACATCAAAATATTGACCTGCTGAAAAAGAATAGTTTTTCTTTTTAATATTTTCATAAGAAACAGTAATTGAAAAATCTTCTTTAATTTCTTGGTTTTTAAATGTTTCAACAATTTGATTTTCTTCTTCTTTTGATAAAACAGTTTTTTGGTTGTTACCTTCTTTAATTTTTTCACCTAAATTTGTTGCATCTACCAAAAGGACATCTTTCCCCTGATTTTCTTTATCTATAAATAATACAGAAACATTTGTACCAGTTGTTGCAAAAATGTTAGATGGCATGGAAATAACACCTCTAAGCCATTCTTTATCAATAAGTTTTTGCCGTATTTTCTTTTCAATTCCGTTTTGAGCAGTTAAAAAACCTGTTGGGACAACTACTGCAGCTTTTCCAGTCGTTTTAAGTGAGTATAATATATGTTGTAAGAAACATAAATATATTGCCATTTTAGGTTTTTCGGGATCGATTTTGGGAGGGATTTTAGGGATACCTGCAAAAAATCTTTCTTCATTGGCCTTTGTTTCTAAATCGTTTCTATATTCTGGAAAATCTAACTTAAAAGGAGGGTTGGAAACAATATAATCAAAAGTTTTTAAGTTGTTTCTATCTTTATGTCTTGGGGTTAAAAGAGTGTTTCCTTTAACTATATTAGCAATAGAATGTACTAAATTATTTAAGATTAAGTTTAATCTCAACATAGTTGATGATTTTTGCGAAATATCTTGAGAATAAATTGTACATTTATCTTCACCTATTGCGTGGGCTAAGCTCATCAACAAAGATCCGGTCCCCGCCGATGGATCGTAACAAGTTACATCTCTAACATCATCGTCACCGACAAGAATTTTAGCCATGATTTCTGCAACGCTATGTGGAGTATAATATTCTGCATATTTACCGCCACCATCTTTATTATAATCTTTAATCAGGTGTTCAAAGATTGTTGCAAAGAAATCGAATTTTTGCGTAAACATTTTTTCAAAACTGAAATCAACAACGGCATTTATCAATGCTTTTGCAAAATTATCACGTTCTGAAACATCAGTAATATAGTTACTTATAGTTTCAAACAATTGAATTTTTTCGCCAGTTGCAGTCATTACAGCAAATATGTCATTATTTTTAACAGCAATATCAATCAAAGTGTCATCAAGAAGCTTTGCAAATTCTGGTTCATTTTGGCTATTAAACAAGTGTGAAATATAGTGTTCTCGTTGTAAGTGAGCAGATCCTGGATTTACTCTGAATAATAATTTTTTGTATTCTTCATCAGAATATTTTTGAATTTCTTCTTCCCATTTTGCAGCATTTTTAAGTCTGGGATCAAGCTCCTTTACTTCATACGCAAATTTATCATTCAAAAATTTGTACAAAAATATTTGAACAATTATTTTATATTCATTTCCATCGTTTCCCAAACCATAAGTACCACATATTGATTTTAATTTATCAACAAGGGCTTTGGTTTGTTCTATAAAATATTGCGTATCAGCCATTATGCTACTTCTCCGTTATATTCTTTCATGTACTCATCTACAATCAGGTTATTTATAGATTCTGTCGTAGTGGTATCGATGGGAATTTCTTTTTTATCAAATATTAGAGATACAATTTGATTCATCAATCTTTTAAAGAACCCATCGTTTTTAACAATATTACTATTATTTAAAACACTTTCGTCTGCTTGCTGTTTTATATCCTGCAAAGCCTCAGAAATTTTCATTTCCTCCTTTGGAGTTGAAGGACTTCTTTTCTGCATTATGCGCTTATGCACTCTTGCGTATTTTTTGTCATTATCATATTTGGCAAGCAACAGATTATTTCTTCTATTTAAATCAACAACTTTATGATAAATGTCCTCAATAAGGCTTATGTTTTGCTGCATTTCTTCCTGAGAAACTTCGTATATATCACGTTTTGCAAAGATTCGTTCCAATTCTTCTTTTAGTGAACACCACTCCGGATCTTTCTTATCAAAATTGCTGTTAATAGCTTCTCTTGTTCTTGCAAGAGTATTTCTTAAATTATCTGCAATTTTAAGTTCTGCTTCACCTATCTTTGAAAATTTGAAAACAATATCTTCCATAGCAACATTTAAAAGCTCTGAGATATCGACATTATTTTCAATCTTTTCCATATAGTTAATATCTGCTATACGAAGCTCTACCATCTTTAAAAGGTCAGCATATTTTCTAAAATCAAGCCTTTGCAGTAATTCTTCATTGCTCTGGCATCGAATAATATTTTGTAATTCTTTTGCTAAAATTAATGCTTTTCTTAAACCTAAAAGAATTTTCTTATCTTCAATTTCATTAATTTGTTGATTAAAAATTTCTAAATTTCTTGTTTCGTAAGGATATAAAACTGTTTTTATTTCATCAATATCATTTTTAATATCTTCTTCTGATTTAAATATTTGAGAGAATTTTGCGACTTCATCGCCCAATTCCTGTTGCAATTCATCCCAGTATGCTTTATTTACTTTATCAAATTCATCTCTAATATCTGTAAAGTCAACAACATAGCCATATCTAAACTCATTATATGGTCTATTAACTCTTGTTAGGGTTTGCAATAAATTATGTTCTTTAATTTCTCTATCCATATACAATTTTTTGAGACGCGGAGCATCAAAGCCTGTTAGGAGCATATTGTATACAAATAAAATATCAATTTTACCATTTTTAAAATCGTCTACATAACCTTTTCTGATTTCTTTGTCGTCAATATCACATAATATTAATGCAGCTGTTTTAATTGAGTTTTTATCGGTAGCTTTATCTTTATAATGTTCTTCAAAAACTTTGAAAAACATTTTTGCCTGTTCAGAACTGCTACAAACTACCATACCACCAATAGTGCTATCGTTATATGCAATTCTGGATTTTCTCATATCCTCTGCAATATATTCAAGCATTGGAGTAACGAATCTCTCGTCTGCATAAACTTTCTTTTCAACAACATCGCCATGTTTAACGAGAATAGTATCTAAGACTTCTTTTAACTTTGCCTTATATTGAGTTTCAATATCTTCACGAATTAATTTTAATGTGTATCCATCAGCAATAGATGAATTGTAATAATACTGATGAATATAATCACCCCATAATTCTTTTGAAGCAGCTCTATTCTTCCCTGCAAGTAACGGTGTCCCTGTCAAAGATATAAATATAGCATTTTTATCAAGGCTCATAAGGTTGGCAAAATAACATCCTGTTGGTTTATAACTTCTATGAGCTTCGTCAATAAAATAAATTCTTTGAATATTTATGCCATAATCACTTGGTTTAATGGTTGTATCCGGTGGAATCTTTTGAATGTTTATAACAGTTATTTCATCTTTTCCGGTATCATTCTCTATCGCACCTTTTTTATTCTCGAATTCTTTTGCTAAATCACTTTTTGAATTAACTGTATGAACTGTTAAACCACGACTTCTAAATTCTTTTTCTGCCTGCGCTTTTAAATCAAGTCTGTCTACTATAAAGTAGAACTTAGGAATAACACCTTTTTTGCTGAAATAATCTTTTAACAGTTTGACATTGTAATATGCAAGTGCTGTTTTCCCTGAACCTTGTGTGTGCCAAACTATACCACGCTTAATATCTAAATCAAGTTTGTTTTGAATCGCTTTTGATGCAAAGTATTGAGGATAACGCATTATGTGTTTTTCTATATGAATATTATCGTCATCATCTTTTCTTTCAACATAAACCAATGAATATTGTAAAAAATCTTTCAAACGTTCTCTTGAAAACAAAGATAAAAGCATTCTGTTCGTCGGTGTTGTAATTTGTTTATTTGTTTTAAATTCAGCAGAGTGTTTAATTACAGTATTATTTGTATCTTTTAAAATAAAGTTTTCATCATCTTCATTCAGAGGTTTTAATTTTAAAGACAGCCTTTCAAGTTCTTCAGGTTCATCTCTAAAACAGTTAAAGAAAGCTTTTGAAGTAGATGTTGTTCCATAAAATGCACCGTGTACCGGGGTAATAGATTCATTATCGTACTCCATATTATTGGAAAACATCATAATCTGAGTTATGTTTATAAACTTCTTAAATTTTTTATTTGCAAAACGCATATTCATTCTGTTGCGCTCTGCCATAATTCCTTCTCTGTTGTGAGGTTTCTTAACTTCAATAAAACATAGAGGCATACCATTGATTAATAATGTTATATCCGGTCTAAATTCTTCTTCATCTTTCTTGCACTCTAATTCTGTTACAACATTGAAGCTATTTTTATCAAAATTATCAAAATCTATTAACTTGATTCCTGATTGAGGGAGCAACATTTTTTCATAAAAACTTCTGCCTAAATCATCATTATCTAACTTCAGGTTTATATCTTGTAATAATCGTTTTATATCATCATCTGATAAATTTTTGTCATGGTTGATGCGTTTTATACTATCTGAAAAAATATCAGTAAAGATATTCATTTCAGTATTGATATTAGCTTTTTTCAAAGATACATAGTCATAACCTAATCTTGTTAATGTCAAAATTGCAGGTATTTTTACTCTTGTGTCTTCGTTAAATGCCATTCTTTTATTGCTCCTAGTTAACAAAATTATCATATCATAAAAACACCTAATATTTTCTGTGCAATAATCCTGATGTTCTTTTATTAAATCAAATACCTATACCAAAAATGACCAGATAAAAATTAATTAAAAATAAACATTTAGTTTTTTCCCCAATAATAAGATAAAATTAAAATTATATAAGGATAAAAATTTGATAAATATTGATAAAAATAAATTAATATCAGTTAAAGATTTTTGCAATGAAATGGGCAGATTAATCTTTTATTTTGACCAGACAATAAATACAATTAAATTCGACTCGAAAGCTTTAGTGGTATATTTAACTCTTATCAAAAAAATTATTTCAAATGCTGATGCTGCAAATAAACTAATTTTAGAAGGACATATTAAGGAAGCTAAAATTATTTTACGAAGTGCGGTTGAAAGTGTAATCTTGATTACATATTTATCGCAATTCCCGGAGAAAATTGAGGACTACCTTGACGAAGCACAAATTTTAAAGATTAAAAATAATTTTATAATCTATAAAAATATACGAGATGGTGAACCAATTGACATTAATGGAACAACGATTACGAAAGAAGAACTTTCATTAGAAAATGAAAAATGTTTTAATTCTATTCAAGAACAAGCAAAGCAGAAAATTCTTAAAGGAATTGGAGTAAAAGAATATAAAATTAATAATTCAAATTTTGAAAAATTTGATAAGTATTTTACCAGTTTCCGTCCACAATTTATAAAATATGAAAAAATGTTTAAAGAATTAGATGATATTGGCTTTAAACTTGAGGATGTTTTTATATTTGGTCTCAGGGACATTGTGTATGGATTTTATAATGACAGTTCTCAAATTGCACATGGTTGTTTTTTAGATTGGAGTGAGGCTACACATTTCACACAAAAAGAAGCTGAATATATGTTTCATTTCTTTATTAAAGTTACACTATTTCTTAAAGTATTACTTAAGGGATCTGTGAATTTTGAAAATGATCATACTCCACAATTTGTCAGAGAAATGCGAAAATTAAATGACAAGCTAGAAATAATAATTTATGGACAACTTCTGCAACATTAATTTTAAACGCTGTTTAAATGTTGTTCAAAGGGTGTTTAATAGATGTTTTATATTAACTATTAATTAAAATTCTTTTAGATAAAGATAGTGGATTTAAACAAAAATCACTATCAATACCTATAAACGTTGAATAATTAAAATATTCTTTGTTGTATTTTTGACAATTCTTTGACAATGCGTCAATCATTAATTGCATGATTAATGAGTATTTTTGGCTTACTAATAAACTTTGCCCAAATAGATCAAATGTAGGCATCCACTCATATATATAACGACATTCATCATAAACAATTAAATCTGTGTACATAGTGGTTTGTTTTGATTTGTATTGCCAACGCTTACATTTATTTAAATTATAGTGCATAGGATAACTATATTGTCCTGTCAAAAGAGAAAAACCTATTGATGCATTTGGGACATCACAACCTTGAAATAAAGAGTCACACATATACATAGCTATTTTCAGATTCTGAGTCAACAATTCTTCATAGTTGTAATCATTATTATCATAAAACTGTGTAAGCAAGTAAAAGCTATATATAACCTCTTTTAATTTTTTAGCATCATTTAATGGTTCAGCATACAATTGCGTATAGAATTTTTTACTTAATTTATTTTCGCTTGATAAAATATAATCCCATCCTTGAGTATTTTTTATCAAATAAAAATTATTAATAACATATTTGTAAAAATCTTCTATTTTATTTCCTTTTTTCTCGGGATATTGTTGTTTTATATAATCACATAGCTTATTATTAAACAATTTTTTCCATAAATTTTTAGAACAAGCTAATCTGCACCAAGGAACTATATAACTTGGAATGTCAAATAATAATCTTGTAATAAATGCACTGTATTGAAATTCTAAATTTGGCTCTATGATTTTATTTATCAAAGTTGCAGAATCTGATATGCCATTTTCATCCAAATAAAAATCATTAATTTTATCTTCAATTATGTCTTTTGACAATAGATAATTTCCTATTAAATTTATGTAATCATTTTTTATAGTAGTGCAATTAAAATCAGGACAACAAAAATTTGACAATAAAATTCCAGGAGAATTTAACCTTTGATATTTAAATAACGAAGATATAATCGATAATGTATTGGAATCGGTTGAGGGAAGTGGTCCACAAGCATCTATATATACAATATCAAATTTTTTAGGTGTATTCTTAAAAAATTCTTGAATATTTCCATTGTGAATCTTTAAATAAGGATATTTTCTTTTAAGTTCTTGTAATGCTTTATTATACTCCACTTTATTATTTTCAAATGCCCATATATTTTGAGGATGTACACCTAGATTTACTAATTCATAAAAATCGTTTGTAGGTTCAGGTCCACAAAGATATACCACCTTTAAATCATTCGCAGATTTTTTTTGATAAAATGAACTATAGAAATCTTTCCAATATTCTATTAAATCTTTATCATAATATTTTTCATAACAGATATTGTATGCCCTATCATCACAATGTTTCATATAATTAAAACAGTCTTCAATATAATTTTTAGTAACCACATAAGAAGACTTTCGTTCTTTTGTCAAAATTTTAATGGCATTATTTAAGACTATTTTTCTTATTTTTTGCTTTATATCTTGTCTATAGGTTGTCATAAAATAATTATACACTGAAAGTTTAATGTATAATAACTTTACTTCTTAAATGGCTTGATAATATTACAAGTGATTATCAAATGTTCAGAAAGTGCACTATCGGAGAGTTCTAGAAATAATTTTTCTCTTTTGTATCATTTAAACACAATCTATTTTTAAAACATAAGGAAGTACAGTTCCAAAAGTATATGAAATCAATTTATTTTGGAACTAAGTATCTTATTATTTTGCTACAATTTTGGCCCATTCTCTCATAAGAGTATCTAAACTATATCTGGCATTAGCGGGGCTTGTTGATGGCATTTTGAGGCAAGTGTATTTTTCTAATAAATCCGGACAATATTTTTTAAATGCGGTATATGATTTATTCCCGTTTAAGCATATGGTCTCAATATTTGGATATGTTTTCAAAAGTTTTCTTATATCGTTTGGTTTTTCATTTTGTATATCGGAATCCAGACTCCCTACCCGTTTACAGGTCTTTATTGTATCCCATAGTGCAATATTGTTATTTAAAAGCGTTTTTAATTTCATATCATAATCAAAATCCGGCAAATTTGGTTGATTGCAAATTGTACCCATAACTTTCCAAAACCTGTTCTGCGGATGTGCATAATACTGTTGTTCTTCCAGTGATTTTACTCCCGGCATTGAACCAAGAATAAGAATTCTAGAATTATTATCTATTGAAGGCTTAAAGCTTTTACAGTTATTCATAAGAAAATATTAACATTAAAACACATAGAGACACATAATTTAAAGAAAAAGTATCAGTAACTTTGAGAATGAATTATCAGAGAGTTTTGGAATTTATATCAGGGAGTTTTGAAATTTTTCCCTCTGAATGCGTGCAAAATTGAAATTCTCTCAAACTTCCGGGGGTACTTTTCTCAATCTCTCTGATAATCCACATTTATATAAGGAAAAATGTCAAAGGGGCAAATGTATTTAATTTTAATATTAACTTCCGACTAACATGTCAAACTTGCGATACTTTATGTCAAAATCCCTGACACAATGTACTTGGGGTTTATTTCGGACAATTCAATTGTAATATATTAGCCTCATTCGCTAAACGTGTTTAGACACCGGCGATTAGTTATGAAGTGACTGAAACGTAACGAAAGGTGACTTTTTGTCCACTTTCTGTCACCGAAAAATCCAGTATAAATCCAAGCAAATCGCTAAAACTCAAATAAACTCTATATTATAGCGATGACATAATTAGGACACAAAAATACCTTTTAAAATGCCAAATTTTTAAGTCGGAAACAAGCCGGAAGCGTTTACGATATTTGAATAGTAGTAAAATAACACACAAAACACATTACAAAACAACAATAATCCACTCCGAAATCTATCGCTTTCAGTCAAGAACTATTGTTCATTTAAATAAGTTTCAATTGCATCTGAAAAAATATCAAAAGAATCATTTATTAATTGTCTGCCAATATATTTATTTTTTACATTATATGGGTGAATATATACTGTAAATTCATATAATTTAGTATTCTTTTCTTCTGATAAAATAGATCCTCCATTCCCATTTGGAACATATACATGTACTTGAGTTAATCTAAAACTGTGTTCCACACTTTGAGGTAAACATGAAATAAATTGATGGAATTTTATATCATCGTAAACAGTAAATAAAAACCAAGCAGAAAAGAATCTTTCTTGTTCGTATTCAATGTCATTTAAAAGCTCGGTCCAATCAGCTTGGAAATAAAATTTATCCAAATTTTCGATGGTACAATTAACTGATCTAGTAACATTTAAAAAATCTAAATTTCTTAATAAATTTTCTAATCTATTGAATGCATTAATTCTATTATTCTCGTTTATTATTTTTAGATTTTCTTTATCACCTTGGTATTCATCCTGTTCTTTTTCTGTTCTAAACCGTTCTTTACCTTCTTTAAAATAACTATCATATGGAACATAATAGTCATAATGATCTGGATCAAAATGGTCGCTTCCTTTAAAATATGGAATAGTTCTAACATCAAATTGGTAAAACCTACCATCTTCTTTTGTATATCCGTCTCCTAATAATTCTTGAATTTTAACAGACGAGATACAGGGATTTTCAGAATTTGGATACATATAATCTAAATAAAAAGTGTAAGAAAAATGTTTATCATCAAAATATACTGATCTGATACGAATAAAGTGATCTTCATTTTCCATAGTAATAGATTTTATTTCTTCTATTATCTTTTCAATGTGATCAAAGTAATAATCGTAATCTGAACCAATTCTATTTCTTAGAAAAAAATAGAAACCGTCATATGTGACAACCCATTGATTTGGATATTCTGTGGCTGTCACATTTAATTTTTTGGACTCACTAGATATTGGCATAAATTTCTGAGCAATTCGCCATAATTTAGGAGTGGATAGCATTAGTTCTAGTTTAGTGGCATCCCAATACATGGCTGTAATTTTTCCTCTTTTTGATATCTCTTCTAGTCTTGTAACTACGGCAGCAGAAGGTTGTGTAGAACATATTAAAATATATCCTGTTGCTCCATGTTGTTCACATAAATCTGTTACTTCTCCTAAATCATTTATTCCAACAGAATTGTTGCTGTTAGCATAATGTTTACAAGACACCAACCACTTCTTTTCGGAGTCTTCAAAAAAGCTTTTTTGTGGTTCTATACATAGTAAATCTTTTCCATCATCCGGTCCTACTCCACTCCAATATGCTCGTAATCCATATGCAATAAGCAATTCTCTGACAAATATTTCAAATTGAGTTCCATCTTTTATTTCTTTAAAATCTAACATTTTTTAATCCTATATCTTTAATTTATAAATGTGCAAAATCATACATTCTTTCAAAACAATTAAGAGCTTTTTCAAAAGTTATGACTTCCGAATCTTTCGCATAGCTCATCGAACTTACAAAATCAGTGTATTCTTTTTGATAAATTTTATCCTCTGTTAATTTATCAAGAGTGATTTTTATAAATTCCGGTAAAGTATAGTTGTTATCAAAACCACCACGACCTTTATCAGTATCAAAAGATTTTTGCAGAAGCTCAACAAATTCTTTTGTGTAAAGCAAATCTTCTAATGCTGCGATATCATGTAAATGGCGAACAATAGTTGGATCGTTTTCTTTTGTATGCAAAGGTTTTGTTCGATCTTTAATATAAACTCGCCACATTAAAGCACTAAATTTATTTGCAATAACTTCAATCGGCTTAATACAATTAACTAAAATCGTTTCTTCGTTTATAAATTGACCTATAAATGAAGATACCTCACAAGTTGTACTCGGCAAAATCAAGTTCTCAAAAGTAAATTCTGCTTTTATATTCGGTCTTAAATTTGAACCTTCATATAATTTTTTGTACTCAATTTCAAAGCTAAAAAAATTATTGTCATTACCCTTTTTAACTGATTCAGGAATACTATGATAATCTTCTTTATTATCAAGTTTTTCCAAAATGAAATTACAAAAAGCTTTCTTTTCTGTTCTTGTGAATTGTCTATCGGAATGAACTCTGAAATCAATATCTTCAGAAAATCTTTGGATCTTATGATATGCCTTGGATAAACATGTTCCGCCAGAGAAAACTATTTTTAAATCGGGATAATTTATTTTGCTTATTTCAGATAATACTTTAACGACATAATAATCTTTTTCAACAAACTGCGGAGCGATACCAAATTCTTGAGAATAGTCATTAACTATATTTATAATATTTTTCTTTGTTTCTGACGGTTTCATAAATGATATAAACTCCGTTAAATCCGATTTTCCTTAAAATAGTCCCCTTGATTGCAATAACTTTTCCGCTTGGGACTTGTGTTGTCTTGCCTTCATTATACCATAATTCATAGCGGCTTGGCAGAACCTTAATATTAAGTTTTTGAGCTACTGCCTTTCCAATTTCAGCCAAATCTATCTGCGGAATAATCTTGCCTGTCAGCTTGGATTCTTTTGCCTTAACATATACACCCTGACCGACTTTTATAATCAGATTTTTTGCTATAAGTTTGCGTAATGCTCGCATAACCTGATCCCTATCAGACAAGTCTAAAAAATCCGGCAGCATAAATACGAAGTCCTTTGACTTCTTTATACGATATTGAATTCTTCTTTCTAAAATATCTGATATTGGCATAGTTTTCTCGCTTTAATATTTATAAAATACGACATTATATATTTATATTATACGACATATTAAATAATTTTTAAAGTGGTAGGGATAAATATATTTAAATAAAATTAACAATTTTATAAAATATACGAAGTATAGTTTTATTATTTAACGAAATTGCTAAACCTTAAATCGTCAAACATATAATTTATTAAACCCAGCTCTTGTTTGATTTTATAAAAGTCTTTCCTTATTTTCCGTTTTAGATGTTTCTGTTCTTGTTCACTACCCGTTAAAATGGCGTTCAAAGGCTGTTTTAATATAATCAAATTTTGAACAATCGGAAGCATGTATGGATATTTCTTTTTTAGGATTTTAAAGAGTTGCACAATTTGTTCCGGTGTCAGAATTTGTATTTGTCTTTTTGGAATACTTGCAATTCTCTTAACTTCAAAAACGCAGGTTTTATCAATATAGCCCTCATTTTGAAAATGTTTAATGATCTGGTTCAATAATGCAAGAACATTTTTAATTCTGCGTTCTGATATACCCCCTTCTTGCAAATATTTTTTGAAATTCCGAATATCCTGAGTTGTTATATCTTTCAGTTGTTGCTTTTTAAAATAGGGAATTATTTTTGAATAAATAAAAGTTTTGTATGCCTGAAACGACATTTCTGTTAATGTTTTTTGCTTAATATTCAAAAATATTTCACAAGCTTCTATTACTGTAATATCGGAATTTTTACACGGAATGTTTTTATCAATAATTTTAAATTTATCTTCTGTTTTTACTGTTTCAATATATTCAAATTTATCTCCGCATGGTTTTATATTCTCCGATTCTTTCAAAAATCTTTCGGCAGTTTCAGCATCGATTTCGCAAAACATAACTATATCTTCGAGTGTAAATGTTTTTAACCTTTTTGCAACTTTCAAAAATTTATCCACCTAATACCTCCTGTGCTATGTTTTCATTAATCTGCGTTAATCCGTTTGCCTGAGCTACTTTTTCAAAAGTATCAATAATCTGAACAATTTGCCTAAAACTTTTGGCTTTATTATGGATTAAATGGATAGCCTCTTTTGTGATTTCAACTTCAGATATTTCTTCTACAATTTGCTTAATATCTGAATATTCAAATTCACTAAATTTATATATTTCAGAAATCCTGTCAAACAAGTGTGTATGTTTTTTAAGTTTGTGTTTCGCCAGCTGCATTCCAACTAGAATTATCGGGACTCCTGTTTCATCGTGTAAATCTCTAAGTGTTTCTATTGTCCTGAAATCAGCCAATAAATAATCAATCTCATCAACTATAATCATTTGCGGATTTGTTTTTAGTGCATTAACGCATTGCCTGAAAATATCTGCTGTATAAAATCTTGGAATTTCATCTAGCTCTTTTGCAATTTCTTCCAATAGCCACTTGGGACTCATTGAATTTGTTGCCCTGACATAAATTGCATCATATTGAATTGATAAATACAAAGCCGTTTTTGTTTTACCAAGTCCGGCATTACCATAAATCAAACCAATCTTTGTACTATTATCAGGTTTATTTTTCAGGTTATGAATCAGGTTAATAAAACCTTTTACATTTTTTGTTTTAACAAATATCGGTTTCATATTGCTTATACTCCTTTGATTCTTTGTAAGCTGTGAGCCAAACTCTGTCTTCGTTACAAGTGCAGCCATGTTCCATCAAATATTCATATCTGTCTCTGCTTGTTTTGAATAACGGTTTAACTGCAGGGTTATATTTTTCAGGCTTCTCATTTTTAATTTCAATTTTTTGAATAATTTGTGAGTGTAAAATTTCTTCCTTTTCTTTTTCAATTTGACATTCCAAAATTTCCAAATCTTCAATATTTAAAAACTCTTTGCACGCTTTTATTGTCTTATTTTTAAGCTGTTTCTGTTTTTGAATTGTTTGCTTGTAATCTTCAATATCTATAACTTCGCCTGTATAATGAGCAAGCGGATGAGTAAGGGTAATCCTGTCTGCCCGGCATAAAAATTTTCCGGTAATTGTATAAACATTTATGTAACTTAAGTCAAAGAGGCTATATTTTATTATTACTTTCTGCCTTAGACCATAAAGAGCATCGTTGTAATAATCCGATTTTAAAAATCTTATTCCCTGACTTGTAATTGTTTTAATCTCCTGTGCCAGCATTAAATCATCCAGTTCTCTTGGGTTTATTTCTTGTTTTTCAATGCTATTCAGCATTTCCTGAATCGTTTTTGATTTATCATTCGGACACGTCAGAGAGTTTTTATACTCAAGCCAACTATTTATCATCTGTATTGTCTGCTGAATTGTGGGTGTAAACTCTTGATGAATTTCTGAATGGAATTTTTCGTTTCTTCTTAATCTTGCCGGCTTGTTTTCAATATTTGTACCAATATAACTTGGCAGCAGTTTTTCTAAGCTCTCCTGCATTTCTAAAAAGAATCTTTCAATTACCTTTGCTCTTGCATTATACGGGTTTGCAAAAACTGTTGTTATGCCAAGTCTTTCATAAATACCCTTTAAACCAACTTCACTAAAATCAGCGCTTCCGATAAAATATTTTCCGCGGAATGCTCTACCATTATCCAAATATACAAACTTTGGAATTTTGCCTAAATTCAGTATGGCATTACGTAAAGCTGAAGCAATATTCTGCGTATTTTCTTCTATCATTATTTCATATCCGACCAATGCTGTTGATTTCCAATCCAAGAAACCGATTAGTGTTGCTCTGCAAGGTTTTCCGGTAAAAGGATTTATTATTTGAAAATTTAATCTTTTTCCGTCAGCAACCAAAACTTCTCCGACTTCAATCTTGGAAATATCTCTTTTAATATGCGGAATAACATCTTCTTTAAGTGCCTTTTCTCCGTCCCTTAAAAGTGTCCATTTATCAAAATAAGTTGCCTTATACCAGTTCGCAAATCTTCTGAAAGTCGGAGTAGCAGGGATATATTTTGTCCCCTGAGTTTTTAGAACATACTGCGTTAGAGATATGGCTTTTCCGATGCTGAATTTATTCGGGTGCAAAAGCAGTTTTAAAAAAATCTGCTTTTCGTGTTCAGTAAGACAGGTTCTTGAATAATCTTCATAATGATAATTTGGCATTAAAAGTTCATAATTATTGCTGTTCCCTAAAATACGTTTCCACCTTTGAAGCGAGCCTATTGAAACATTGCCGAGCCTTGCATAAATCTCAGGATACAAAACTTGTGCGTTATACGCACTCAAAAAATCCTTATCAAATTGTGTTTTATTACTTTGATTTTTTCGTTCTAGTTTCCAGAGGTCCAATAAATCCAATCTTGCAAGTGCAATAACTTTTGCCTTATCTGGTTTGTGAAAATCTGTTGGCGCAGGAAGTTGTTTAACTTCATAAGTCGGAACAATTTTTGAATAATATTTTTCCTGAAGTTCCGGTTCTATGCTTGTTAACAAAATCTCAAAACTCTTTCCGCCTTTGACTGTAATTTCTCTGGTAATGTATTTATCCTTTGATAACCGAATGGCACGGGTGCTTACACCTTTGAGTTCCGCCAATTCTTTAATTGTAATATATTTTTCTTCGTTCATCGTACTTACATATATCACTCCGAACTCGGAAGATTGGAACTGTTTCCGACAAATTTTGTAACACATAGACACACTTGTATTATTGCGAAACAGAGTTAATATGTGTGTACGCAATTATTTACCCCAAAGGAGTTACCACATGAAAAAAGAACTGAGAAAACAAGTCGAATTACTTGAACAAAAAATGTCAAAAAGTCCTAATAATATGAAATCTGGCGGAAGTCATTTTTTGTACCGCAGGGAAAGAATGATACGTTTCAAAATGCTGCAGAAAAATATGCCACAGAAAATGCTTGCGAAAAGACTAAACCTGACCGAAAGCTATATTTCAAAACTTATCACCGGCGAACGCTACAACCGAGATTTTGAAAGATATATTATCCATATTTTAGATGTTAATTATTGTTGTTTATAATTTATTTAATTATAATACCTGCTGATAATATTTTTTTTGTGAGTTTCTAGCTGCTCTATTGATTTATTATCAAAAACTATTTCATTTTCATCGATAGATGTAACACAAGAATTTAACCAATCTAAATCTTCAGAATCAAATCCATACCTTAATAACATAATCTCTTTTGAATTATTTGTCCCATACTTTAAGTAATTAATCATTGCTAATGCCCTAGTGTCATGAGTCTTATCATAGTATATCTTAAATGCAGCAGATATAGGATTACTTAATGAAAAAGATAAAACTGTATCAAGGTATTCATAAGTATCATAAACTAAATTATCATAATCAAAATCTTTAAATGTTGCATTTTGGGCAAATAATGATTTTTTGTATGCATCAGCTTTAGGAAGTTCCATTGGTATTTGCGAATATTTTAATTTTGTAGATGCAATTTGCTTACGATATTCTTTTTCTGATATTCTATTTTCTTTTAACTGCCGTTTTAAATCATTTCTTCTTTCATCATCAGTAATATAATTATATCTAAAGGCAACTATTTGACTAAAAGAACGACCCTGTACTCTCCATAACAATATTCGAAGAGCTACGCTTAGTACACTTTGTTCTGCTTCTGATAAATCGTTCCGTCTTAAATGCTTCACAAAAATCTTTTTAAAAGAATTTTTTACTTGCTCTCTAATATTGTCATCCATTTTTTTATAATCAGAAGCGTTTATTATTTCATTATCGACAAACATGTTATCCAAAACCAACTTTATGTCCGCATCTAAATCTGCATTTTTTATACGTTCTTTCTGAGAAACAGTAATTTGCAATTCATCGTCAAATGTATTATTATGAGTTGCTTCAACTAAATCTTTCACATCCTCGGGTAAAGATGAAAAGTCTTCGTTATCTAATGCTGAAGTATTTTTTATTTCAGTAACAATGTTTATCCTTTTTAAAAAATTATTATAATTTTCTTTTGGTATGACAACAAAACCGTAGTCAAAGGTACCAATTGTAGATTTGCTCCTTCCGGCACGACCAATTAGATTTTTAATTTCTAATGATTTTTTATTCTCATCACCTATAAATCTATAATTGTCAATCCATACTAAATCAAATGGCATGTTTATTCCTTGCAGCAATGTTGACGTTGCAAAACAAATTTTTGCGTATCCTGAATTAATAAATTTTTCTATCAAAAAACGTGCTTTTAAAGGTATAGAACCGTGGTGAATTACAACACCTTTTTTCATCATGTTTATTAGATTTGAAACTTTTTCATATTCTGTAGCACCAATATATTCCTGTAATTCTTTAATAATTTCTAATGCCTTAGGATCTGTGATTTCATTACATAAGTCTAGATATTCTTTAAAATCTTCAAAAAGTTTTTTGCTATATATTTTTGTTTTTGAAGCATAAATCAATATTGTTGTACCTTGTTGTTTTAATATTTTCTTTATGATATTTCGTGTGTAATAGTATCTGTCTAATTTAAATGTCGGCCTATATGCAAAAATATCCCCTCGTACAGGGGTTAAATATATTTTTCCTACAGAATTTTGTTTATAATTTTCGTAGGAACAGTTATCTGTAATATTATGTTTTTCAAACTGCGCTTGAGGGTTATTTATAAATGGATGTGCAAAAACCTTTGTTGAACTGGGAAAAGTTGCATTTATTCTTCTTATTAATGAATCAAAGGTAAGACCTCTTAATTCTTCTTCTGATAATTGTGCTTCATCAATCAAGAATAAACCAATATTAAACAAATCCTTAAATTTAAATAATTCTCTTGCTCTCTCGGGAGTTAAAATAAAAACACGTCTTTTTGTATGTTTTATATTTATGTTCTCTACAAACTGTAAAACAAGTACATTTTTATTACCATCTAATATTTTTAACGTTTTCTCTATATATTCTGCAATTAAAGCTCTTGACGGTACAATAATTACAATATCATCGGTTCTATTTTTAATTAAATCCATAAAAAGATATGATTTTCCAGAACTTGTAGGTGCAGAGAAGGAAAAATATTTTTTCTCCCCAATATTTTTAATCATATTAACTTGTAGTGGTGTAAATGAATTTTTAAGATTTGTTAGTATGTCTTTTGCATATGCACTATAAACCATTTCTACTAGAGAATGAGGCTTTAATGGCTTATAAAATAAACCCATTAAATATAATATTTTACTTTCATAAAGTTTAAAAATTTCTGTATGAAATAATTTAATATATGCAAGTTTTTCTAAATCAACACTAGAGATTGGACCTTCTTTATACATTCTATTAATAATGTCGGTAATAACATTATCAACATCTTTTGCTCTTATAATTTTAGTTTTATGGATATGCGGTCTAATCATACTTCAATACCTATAAAAAATAGTTCTGGATATTTTAGTAAATATTTTTTCACATTTTCATTATTTTGTATTGTTTGAAAAATATTTTCAAAATTATTATGAATCGAAAATGCAGCAATGTACCCTTTTGCATCTTTAGATAAATGTTTTTCATTTATCCTAGAGTTTAATTTCTGAAGGTCTGTCAATTCCATTTCATCTTTTTTCTGGTTTATAAATTTACATGTTTGATTAATAGCTCTTGAATATGCATTTTGAGTTGAATTAAATTTAGCTTCACCATAAAACAAGATATCTTTTTCTGAAATTGTATGAAAATCAAAGCCAGGATTTCCCTTTGCTTTTTCTTTCCAGATTTCAGCCAAAGGAAATTTTGTATGTTGGTAAATATCCTCTAGCGTTGATTGGGCAACTGAGGAAACAAGATACTCTCCAAATTCAGCTCCAATTTCATTTCCAACCTCTTTTAAAATTTCAGTTAGGATGATAATGGTTTCTTCAGATCGTGCAAGGAAAGAACGATAGTCTATCGCATTATCAAGTCCTTTTAGCCAACTTTTATCTAGAATTGTTACCATTATATCTTGGGCTTTTTGCTTTATATTATTAACTTTTACACGAATATAATATAATTTGCAACCATTACAAACTGTACTACTAAGATCCAAAATTTCAACTGAAGGTGTTTTTCTTTTCATCACTTCCCCTATTTTAAGATTATAAATGTATTTATCATAAAAATACTAAACTTTAAGGAAAAATTAATAATTATTGAATTTTTTGACTTTTATTTTTCTTTAAGTGATGAATACAACACGGTAAAGGAGGTAGCACATGGAAAAAGCAGGATTGAATATTACCCCAAAAGAGTTTAAGCAGTTAAGCAAATGTGCGGAGGAAGTTTACAATATAGCGGTTGTTGTAGATTATTTTTGTGAAACACAACCTGATAAAGAAGAATGTTACAACTTGGCTCCAATTGTAAAATATTTGCACCGAGAAGCCGATTTATTGAATGCATTTTTTATTGACCACGAAAAAGATGCTGAAATTTAAATGCCGTTTAAAACAGGTTTAAAACCCTTTTAAATAGCATTTAAATTTTGTGTCGGGATGATACAAAATTCTGACGTTACACTTGAAGTTTTCCTAACAACAATCGATTAATGTTCATAGCGAAAGGAAAATATTATGGTTGAAAAAGATTACAAGCTATATGGAACAAAGATTTTAAACTCAAAAACACAAGAAATTGGTTTGCTAATTTGCTTATGGAAAAACAAATATGCTGATAAAACAGTAGATTTTGCAACTTGTGTTGATAAAACCGGCAAGAGATACAACATTGAACTCGACAACATCAGAGGGTTTGAAGATGATTTTGAAAAATAAATTAACAAAAGAGACATTGGATATTCTATATTCTGAATTCAGGATAAAATTTGCAAAAGAAATTAATGATGCGTTTGAAAGTTATCGCAAAACACAACTAAATAAATACTCTTGGAACTTCAAAGACGACAACTCTTTGGAGTTTAATTTTTACTTTGAACTTCATTGGAACTTTAATCACTTTGGAAATTCAAATTGGTTTATTGAAAGACTCTAACTCCAGACGATATATTGCCATATATACAATGTAACAATTTTGTCTTAATTGTAACAATTTTCACAAAATCATTAAAGATTTCAGCCAAAAGTGCCGTTAATACATGGTGTATGTAAGGTTTTAAATTTTGACGTCACAATCTGCATACAATGAAAATTAGCAAGTAAGATATGGGTTTTGTAGTTTATGTTCTAGCATAAAGTACATACTCGGAAGGACTAGAAGTAAAGAAAAAATGGGCTTAGGCGATTTCTGGTTACAATTTAATAATGGTAAAAAGGAACAACTAAACGACACTAAACATGGTGTTCGTAAAGAACAAGTTGATAAGAAATTCCATAATTTGTTTGATGCCTATGATCTAAATAATGATGGTACATTAGAAGAAAACGAAGTACAAACAATCTTCGGTCATCTAAAGAATTTTGCAGGGGATAATGTTCTTGATTCTGCTGAAAACTTGAAAGCAAAAAGTGTATTTGCAGAACAAGTAAATATGCAAGATGTTGATTTTCAAGGGTTTGTTAAATCAATTTCAGATGCAACTTCCAATATTATATCTTCAGAAGAAACTAAAACTTCTGACGGTGGCAAAGAAATTAAAACGGAATACAAAGACGGAACAACTGAAACTATTGCTTATTATTCAAATGGTGATTTCAAGTGGAAGAAAATAGAAAAGAAATTCCAAAAAACAACATATGAAATGATTTTAGACGGTAAAAGACAAGAATTAACTGAAGAACAGTATAACCAAGCATTAAAAAAACTCAATGAAAAACCTAAACAAAAAACTCAACCAAAAACATCTTTTGGCTTAGAGGGTCAACAAAGAGTAATATTTCCTCAACCTACCCCAAGTGTAGAAGTTAAAACCACAACTAATAAGTGGGAAGAACATAAACAAGAATATTCGCCAAGATTTATTGCTGAAAAATTAGGTGTTGATATTAATACTGATGAAGGTAAGAAGATTTTAGAAAGAATGTCATATTTACCTAAAGAGGCATTAGACCAAATAAAAGACGGTGCTGAATTGAAAGACATTATAGCCCAAAATGATTTACCACCTAATTTTGACAATATCTCTAATGTTTTAGAATTGTTGTATGGTGTTACTTTGCGTAATGAAGAAGAATTTGAGGCATCAAAACCACAAAGAGAAAAGATTATACAACAAATTCAAACAGTTGGTATAATGTCCGAATTGTATGCTAGAGTAGCAGAATTTAATGACACATATAACGATAATCAAGGTGTATTTGGAATGGGTGCTGAAGGTATTGGATATATATTAAATAAAGTAGGCATTCAGGGTGAAAACCATTACCAATGGGCAGATTCTTGCAGAGAATTTATAAAAAAAATAAACGATTTTAAGGTTTTAAATCCTGAAAAATTTGAACAAGAATTTAAAGAATTAACAGGAAAAGATAGCTTTAACATTGATGCTTTGCAAAAAATGGTAGAGTTATCAAAGAATAACAAAGCACTAGACGAAGAAGGCAATTACACCGAAGAGTTTAAACAAGCCGTAAAAGATTTTTCTGACTTTGATGTTAGTGACCCAAATGCAAAGGCTTGGTATCATCCCGACAATTTATTAAACGGATTTGGTGAGGCTTTAATAATGATTGCAACACTTGGTTGGGGTGCTGAAACAAAAGCCGGACAAATGCTTGCAACAAGCACAATGGCAACATTTGGTAAAGCCGGTGTTACTATTGCATCAAAACAAGTCAATAATAGATTATTGCAGGGTGCATTAAGATTAAGCGGTAAGGGTGTAAAACTTCTTGCCCCAATGATTAATGAAGGTACAAAAATGTATGCTTATACTGCAGTAACGGGTACGGCAAGTAATATCGCAAATAGAGCAATTAAATTTGATAGCGAAGAAAATTCATTAGAAAAATTCTTAGATACTGAAGCAATGGTGCTTGATAATGCAAAAGGTTCATTTGCATTTGGTGCATTTGCAGGTGCATTTGGTTCAACAGTTACTCAAAAGGTTATGCAAAGAGCTTCAAGAGTTTCACAAAAGGTCGGAACTGCATTAAGTGATAAATTTGCAAAAGGTGCTGTTGATGCAAATGAAGTGTTTACAACAATACTTGAAAAATCAGCACCTACAAAAATTGCAGAAGTTGCGGCATTTGCTACTGATGTTTTAGGGTTTACTGCTTTTGAATCCGTACTTGCGATAGTAAAAAATCTTGATAATTTTCCTAATGGTTATTCGGTAGAAGATTTGACGAATATTATATGGGAAGAATTAAAAAGTCAGGGCTATAATTTAGGTCAAATAAAGATAGTTGCTTGGTTATTAAGCAGCAGAAGTGCGAGAATGCAAGCAACTCGTTATATGAAAGACGCTATGCCTCAATTAAGGGGTGCAAGTGTAGAATGGGTGAATGAAGGAAAAGACGGCTACAAGATAAATCTACCTGGTGGCAGAAAAATAGAATGTAAAAATACTACTGAATACATTTCTGCTTTGCAACTTATGGTAAGAGGTGAAACCGCATTTAGTAGTAAGTTTGATATTACATCAAAAGAACGATTTAGGCTTAATTGTGAAAAACTAGGTATGTCTGAATCTGAAATGGCAGATTTAGAAGCATATCAACAAACTGCTATTGATTTTGTAAAAAAAGTGCAAAGTGAAAATGCAAAAAGAGCATTTTCTATAAGAATAAAAGATGGTTATTCATCAGAATTATTCCCTGATATAAAAGAATCTCGTGCTATTAAACGAAATAGTAAAAAAATGATTCAAGAATTAGAAGAAAATCCTAAATTAGTAGAGTTATATAGAGAGCTTGAACGGATTCAAAAGGCAGAAAATGAGCGAACAGGTTATGACCAAGATATAAATAGGCTTCATAGTCATATACAATATATTCTAGAACATATTGATCCAAAAAATGCCGGAGCTGCCATTGAACTTGCTAGATTTATAGAAAGTAAGGGAACAGAACATGTTACATACTTAATTGAACAGAATTTGCAATATGCAAATATTAGCAAAACAGATGTTGTATTAAAAAAAGCTTTTTATGAAGCAATAAAAAATGACCAAGATATAACAGATGAAACAAGACTTGAATTATTGCAATACTTAGATGAGAATAGTTGCGAATATATATCAGCCATTTATCCTTATCTAAAACCCGAACATAAAAACAAGACTTCATGTAGTAATGCCGGCGATATACTTTACTGCAAAACAAAAGCTGATGCTGATGTAAAATTAGAAATATTCAAAAAATATGGAGTAGATAGTTTTAGTATATTAAAAGATATAACTGCTGAAAATGGAAAGACTGCAAAATTAATATTAGAAGATAACACATTAAGTGATACCGTAAGATGGGCAATGTTTGGCAATGAAGAAGCAATGAAAAAATATCAAGAATTAAAAGATGATCCAGATATTTTAGATTCCGATATAAACACACTGCTTTTTGGTGGTAGGACAAGTGGTTGTATTGAATTAGTAAAGAATAGCGAATCTATTGAAGTTTATAAACTTTTCTCTAAAAAAGAAGGATTCCCTAAAGAATTAATTGCAGGTATAGCTGTAGAATGTACAGAATATACAAAAGAACTTGCATTGATGATGTCAGAAATGCCTGATTTTCCTCCTGAACAAATTGCTCCTATTTTAAGAGAAGTAAAAGCAAAAGACGATATTCTAATTGGTTCTTGGAATAAAGAAGAATTAACTAAATTAAATCAGTCCGTAACATCATTATTACAAAGTGGTAAATTCCCTCCTGAAGTAATTGCTCCGACAGTAAAAGTAATGACAAGAGAAAATATAGATTATAGTTTAGATATATGTAGTAATTGGCAAAAACAAGAATTATTACCTAAACAAGTACCTTTGATGATTTATTATAAAGACCATATTTCAACCCAACAATTCCGTAAGTTAAACAGAAAACTTGGTGCAGATGTGGTTTCAAAATTAGCATTTGATGATATATATCTCGGTGCAAAATTCGCAGATATTATTGATGTTAAAAATATTAATGAAATACCTCTTGCTGGGAAAAAAGAATTTATACGAAATCTAGTCGATTGTAATACCGGCATGTTTGAAATATCTGACGATTTAAAACCACATTTGCCATTATTACCAACAGACAATGAGCAATATTGCGGACTCATGAGAGCTGCTGTGAAGTCGTTAGGTATTGAAACTAACCCTCTAACACCAGAACAAAAAATCACCTTATTTAATCATTCTATGAAAAACTTGTCAGAAACAATGGCAAATTTATCTGATTCTGAATTTGCAGGATTAACAATTGAACAAGAGTTTTCAAGAGAAGATTTTATTTCTGTAGTAAGAGAAAAGACAAAAGGGCTAAGTACTGTAGAGAGACAAAAAGTTTATGACTATTATGGTTTTGAAATTCATCATAAAAAAGGTCGTAATCAAAGAAAAGAACTTACTTTGACAGGCTATCCAGTTAATTTAAATAATGGACAAAAACTTGCAGAAATTACTGACCCTAACACAAAAGCTGTCGTAGAATCTTTAAGGGAAGATGTCGTAAGATTTTCGGAAAAAAATCCTATAAAATGTAATAATAAGCAAATTGAAACATTCTTAAATGAAGTTGTCGAAGCCATGCCGGAAATTCGTTCTATGATAGGACGAAAACAACATGGAACTCACGATTTTGATGTAATGCAACATTCATTAAAAGTAATGCAAAAAATTGTTCAAGATCCAAAATTTGAACAGTTAAATGAATCAGACAAAAAACTAATGTTACTTGCCTCTTTATTGCACGATATTACAAAAGCAGAAGGTATAAGTGATGGTACACACGCAAGTGAAGGAAGTTTTGATGCATATTATATTGCAAAAAAAATCAAACTTTCGAGAGATGAGGAATTAAAATTATCAGATTTAATTAGACATCATGAATGGCTTGGTAATGTAAATCGTGACATTAGAATAAATACTGAGGGAATGAAACCTGAAGAAGCAGAAAAGAAGAAACAAGAAATACTTACAAAACGTCTGCAAGCAGTCGCATTTGATATGCAAAATGACAACCTCTTTGATATGGTTATGATATTTACTCATGCTGATTTAAAAGCTGTTAAAGCTGACGATACGTTCCATGATACAAGAGAGGGCAATACAAGAGCTGTATTTGATAAAAATAACAATCGTGTATTTGACCCAATTAAACAGGCGAAAGGGGTTCGCAAAAGCCATGGAGAAGCTGCCGATATTTATGCTGAACGAATAAGAGAATATATCCACGAACTGCAAAAAACAAGACCTTTAACGCCTACGACAAAAGTTCCAACAATGAGTGAAATTAGAACACACATTACTCAAATAAATCCTGATGGTAGCACTAATATTAAAGGAGTTTATGTTGATACTGATGGACTCATTGTAATAAAAGTAAATGATGTTGAAAACTGGGAAGCTCTTGGTTTTCCTGCCGGAACAACAACAAAAGGCATTTTAGCAAATGTTAATAATAATGGTGAAGAAGTTCATCAGGTTGAAACAGGTAATTTTAAAATTATGGCACATGGTTTGGATTTTCCAAATCAACTGGCTAAATTTGAGGCATTTAGTTTACCAAGTTCCGAATCTATGTTATCTCTGACATACATGGAAAGACCAGAAACAAAATCTCGTAATTTTAGACCACAAGGTGTTGGTTTAGACTTCGATTCAAAATATATCTACGGAGGAGGCGAAACTGATGCCGGTTCTGGTTGTGGTAAAACTATAAGTGATTTTAAAGCAGATTATATATTTGGTGGTCATAGAGAGGGCGATAGAAAGTTTGTAGCAGACATTGTTAAAAAAGCAACAGGTATGACTGATGAAGAATATATACAATTCTATGAAGCAAATAAAGACAAAGCTTGGGAAGAATTTGATAATCAAGACATCGCAAATGCTTTAATAGTAGCCTATGCAGAAGGTATTCATTCAAACGTAAGATATGGTGAAAGAGCATATACTGAATTCTATGGTTCAAATCCAAAACGAGTAAACTCAACTTGGGTATTTAGTTTGGATCCGGAAGAAAAAATCGGCAATCCTCTTGAATTTTTACATAGAACTGATTTAACAGAGGGTGAATTAAATAGTGCAGATATTGGTGGAAGAGCACCTCGTTCTGTAGCAGATAGAACACAGTTCTTAAGAGAATTCAGTCTTAATAAAGACCATGATGTTCCAATGTTTATTTTTGGCGATTCATCTGTCGAAAAAGTGGTAAATGAAGGGGTAAATGAAGGTAGTAAGCTTGACGAAAAAACTAATGTTGTTTTAGAAAATAGTGTAGAAGAGGCTGTCATATCAGAAGAAACAAAACCTCAAAATTCAGCAACAACACCAGGTAGTAGTGAAATACAAACTTTTGCTGAAATTAGTAATGATTTTGCAAAAAATCATAAATCTTATGAATTGTATAGTGATAATGATGGTAATAATGTAGTAATGATTGTTGCAGTTGCCGGCGAAAGACCACATGCAGCAGCAGGAATTCCATTTACTTATGAAGTTTATAGATTTGATAAAGATGGAAATCAAATTGCAGAACCGCTAAGGGGTTTATCAGAAAAAGAAGCAAAAAAATATCAACTTGAAAATAAACAATTTGTAGATAATAGAGTTTCAGATAATTCAGGTACTTTAAATTCTTTTATTATTCCATTACCTAAAAAAATAAGAGAACTTTTATTTAATGACAAAAAAATAAAAGAAGAGTCAAAAAGTTTTGAGTCACAAATTCAAGAACTGGAAAATAATCTTGCGAAAAGACCAAATATACTCATGCCTAAGTTTCTTATCTCGAAAATCCTCGAGGCGACAAACAAGGATAATATCAAATTAGCAGAAAAACTTTGTAAAAATAGTTATGTAACGTCCTTTGATTTTATAGAAATTCTTAAAGCAACAAACAAGGACAATATTGAATTAGCGGAAAGACTTTCTGATAAAAAAACTTACTCAAAATTTGTAACAAAAGACTTAAAAAATTTAATACCTAAAATATTAAAAGTTACAAATAAAGATAATATTAATATAGCTATAGAACTTTGTTTTGATAAAAAAGTTCCCAAGGATAAAGTAGCTGATATTCTTCTGCAAAAAAATAAAAATATAACAAATGAAAAAATAAAGAAAATAGAACAACAACTGTCCTTGGACAAAGAAATTTCACAGGATGAAATTGCAAATATTCTTAAAAATATAAACCAAGATAATATCAAATTAGCAGATATGATTTGCTCTGATAGGACTTTCCCTATAGAAGAAATTGCAAAAATCCTTTCTGTCACAAATAACGAAAATATCAACACAGCAATACAACTCTATCTCGATAAAAATGTTTTACCGAATCAAATTGCATATAAAATTATGCAATCTGATAGCGAAGAAGTACGAATTAATAGAATAATGCAGATTGCATCTGGGGATTTCCACCACGAAGCGACATACATGTGGTGTCCAGAGTTAGCAGAAATATTATGTTTTGATGAAAGATTTCCTAAAGATAAAATTGGTACTGTTTGTCAATTTTCGAGAAGTCAGGATTGTATAAAAGAAATAACTGAAATTGTAAAGTCGTTGTGTGCAGACAAAAATTTCCCGAGAGATTATATGGCAAATATATTGCAAGAAATAAATAAATACAATTTGGAGCTGTTTCAACAATTATATTCCGACAAAGGGTTTCCGAGAGATCAAATTGCCGGCATATTATATGAAACAAGGAAAAACAATATTGATACAGCAAAAATGCTTTGCAGTGACAAAGATTTTCCAAAAGGTAAAATAGGAAACATTATTGCAAATATAAAAAAAGATAACTTAGAACTGTTTAATCAATTATATTCCGACAAAGAGTTTCCGAGAGATCAAATTGCCGGCATTCTTAGTTGGACAAATCATACTAATATTGATGCAACAAAAATGCTTTGCAGTGACAAAGATTTTCCAAGAGATAAAATAGAAAACATTATTGCAAATATAAGAGAAGATAACTTTGAACTGTTTAATCAATTATATTCCGACAAAGAGTTTCCTAGAGATCAAATTGCGGGTATTCTTAGGTGGACAAATGATACTAATATTGAAGTCTTTAATACATTATATGCTGATAAAGAGTTTCCTAAAAATTTAATTGTGGACATTCTTCATAAAACAAAGTCCTATGACTCAACTACCAGAAAATTCAATAATCCAATCTGCATAGAATTATTTAATAAATTATATGCTGACAAAAAGTTTCCGAGAGATAAAATAGCTATACTGCTTAGTGGAGAAGGAAATAGCGGAAATTATTTAGCAGATAAAGATGTAAATTCTCTTGATGAGGCTGTTAAATTACAAAAAGCAAATGTTATACAATATCCTGAAAAATATGTCAACGGAAAATATTCTTCGGTTGAAGGTATACAGTTAGCTGTTAATATATTTTTTGAAAAACAATATTGCAATCTTTTATTAATATCAGAAATATTTGACAAACAAACTGTTAATAATTTTCTTCGGATGAGGTTTGAAAAAGCTACTGATTATATGAAAATTTTACAAAATTTTTCAAATTACGAACTTGATTTATTAAAACAACTGTCAAATTCAACGGATATTGCGGGAAAACCATTTTTAGCAACACAAAAAATAGAATTAATAGATTTAATAGAAGCATACAGGGTCAGCAAATTAAGTACGTCTAAAATTGAAGAAATGATAAAAACAGGAAAAGTTGATATCGCTCAATTGAAGAAAGATATATTTGCAGAAATTCTTAAAAGAGCGGGAATGACAGATGATGAAATTGCATCAATACCAAATGAAAAGATAACGGCATGGGATGTTAAATATGCTCATTTTTTGTCTAAAGAAGTTCAAGATAATCATGATAGTGCATTTGATGATATTATCAGAGTTGCAAATTTAGATGATTTTAACAGATATATACATGACACAGACAATATTTATGGTCAGGCAAATAAAAAAACACAGACAATATTTGAAAAAGGGGGTTTAAATTATGATGAGTGGAAAAAACCTTCAAAAGACAATGAACTTGATATTGTTGCAATTAATCACAGCACAGAGCAGTTAAATCAGATAGCATCAAAATTAATTAATGACATGAATACTCTTATGCAAACGCCTGTTAAAGGTTTCTTAAAGAAACAATTCCCTAAATTTATTCAAGGAGATAATTTCGTCATTCCAAATGAATATTTAAATAATAAAACTAAGTTGACAGAGTTAATTAAACTTTTTACAGACACTTCTGAACAAGGGCAGTTAAGTCAAATTTGGAAACGCGCATCAAACAATTTAACAAATCCCGAGCCGAATCGTTCATTGATGGCTAAAAACACAATGACAATATTAGATCATTTAAATCAAAGATTAGATGATTTAGATAAGATACAAGATATACCAGATGGGAATACTGTGAAAGAAATTAATTGGAAAATAAAAATGTGGGATAGAATTCCACAAAAAGACTTATTCCAAGGAAATTACTCAACATGCTGTATTGCCATGGGCGGCGTTAATGGGAATGCTATGCCACATTACTTAATGAATACTGCGTATAATATGATTGAAATTGTTGATAATATAACAGGTAAAACAGTTGGTAATGCACTATGTTATTTTATTAAAGGAGAAAACGAAAAACCTGCTTTAGTTATTGATAATATAGAAATAAATAATTCAAATATTCTATCAGATGATGTTGGTATAAAAGTAAGAGATACTGTCGCACAATATGCGCTTAATGTAGCAAAAAAAGTAACAGGTAATGAAGATACACATATTTATATGAGTAGTGAAAACAATGACGTGCCAATTGAAGGACTCAAACCGGCATTTCAGAAAATAGAATTTTTAGGAGAGATAGATTGCGATGAAATATATATGGATTTGTACAAAGGATGGACTAAAAAAGATGAATTTGTACAAATAAATAACAATATCTACAGTCTTTATCCATAGTGCTTTATTAAGCCTTACTTAAACATTTTATTAACCTTTTCAATATGTTTTATAGCATTTATTAAACGATACCAAAAATTATTACATTCCCAAAATCTCTCTTTAAACAATTTGGCGAACAATATCCGGAGTTAAGCAACCTGTTGGTTTTTGTTTTGGAGTTTGTTCAGGTTGCAGAGAATCTGTGTACTGTTTTACAAGCGGAATGTTTTTAAAAATACATAATGAAACTTATTTAAAATTTCTATGTATTCCTCTTTCAAATCCACAATCTCTTAAAACGTTAATATATTCATTCTGTTTTTCTTTTGTTTCAAAATCATTAAGATGAAATACCAAGGGGAAAATATAATTAGTATTTGATACAATTTCCGACTAAAATGTCAAACTTGCGATACTTTATGTCAAAATCCCTGATACAAAACAGTCAAAATCCCTGATACAGAACACTCTTTATTTGCACTGTACCCGAAAAAGTGGACATGTATTTTATGATATAGGTTAGAAGACTCGGACTCCTAACCTGATATTTAATTGTCATTCACAATTTAACTCTGTGTTATAATAATTTCAAGTCAAGTGGTCTTATTTTGTATCATTCTGACACATAGGAGTAAGTATGAATTGTCCTTATTGTAATAGTGATGAAACTTATAAAGTTTTATTTGGCGAAATTAGTGAAGAAATGCAAGATGCGATTGAATCCGGCATTGCTTTTTGTATTCATGTCAGCCAAATAGGCAAACCTGTTCAAGTCCAAGAAAATTTGTTTTATTGCGAAGATTGTAAGAAAACTTTTGTTCCAAGTCAGGATGATGAAATCTATGTCCCAAATGAACAAGAATTAATGACTTTTTATGCATTAATGAGACTAAAATATAAACCGGACAAGATAAAATATTTAATTTTAAGTGATACTCCATGTGATATTTCCATTGGAACAGCACCATCATTTTTCTATGCAAATCCTGATAATGATTTTTATAATAATTTGTACGAAGAAGTTATTACTACTTTATTTTTCCCGCCGGAATTTGTTGATAAGACAAGAACAGTCGGTTTATCCATAGAAAAAGGCTTTGAATATATGGATAAATACTTAAACATGCTTAAAGAACGCGGTTTCTTTCAAATGGATGCAGTCGAATTGCCACCAAATTTTTATGTTGATTATGAACGTTCAAAAACAGTAATTCGTACAATGATAAAAGATGAAATTGAAGAATGGAAAGAATATACACTTGATCATATTTATCAGGTCGCAGACAAGGATACTAAAATAATTTTAGTAAAAAAAGATGTATATGATATCTATTATCCGGAGCTTTCAAAAAAATATAAAATATTAAATGATAGTTTAATTGAAAAATACGGCAAACCGATTATTCCCCTTCCGGATGGACATCAACGCGAATTCAGGCAGAAATTTTATCATTGTTTAAAATCTGACAATTATAAATTTGAAAAGGATTTTTCATATATAGCTTACAAAGATTTTTAAACTTCCGACTAAAATGTCAAACTCGGTATATATTATGTCAAAATCCCTCATACTGTGCAGTACTGATACAAAACAACATTACATGTACCTTAAAAGTGGACACGTATTTTATGGTATGTGTTGAGAGATTGGAACTCTCGACCTGATTATTTAATTGTTATACACAATTTAACTCTGTATTAAAGTAATATCAAGTGTTTTAAGACAAATTGTGTTGTTTTGTGTCAGCAAAATAAATTCGTTTTAAATTTAGTGCTAATAAATATTACACTCTTTTTAAAATTATATGACACCCAAACAAAAACCTCAACTTTTTGGTGTTGCGATTGCTTCTTGAATGTGGGGTGTTACATACAAATTTTATTGTAACGATTTCTTAACAAACCACTATTCATCCCTAAAGTTTTTTCAAATTTTGCCGATATATAAAACGTAAGGTTAAAAGTCGTTTTATAGTGAGGTATATTATGGAACAAAATATGAAACTTGATGAAGATTTGGAAAAAGATATACAGGAATGCAAAAAAAATGCAGAATTTATTGAAAAAATCTTAACTATGCTTGTTAAAGGTTTTGCATCAGAATACTAGAGAGTGTTTACACTACCCGTCATTCTGAGCGTTAGCTAAGAATCTCCTTATTTTTCAGAAAACCGCATTTTATTCTTTTTGTGTTAACACACTATAGATTAAATACTATCTATAATTGATGTTTTTAATACAAAATACTTTTACCTTAATCCCCAAATTTGTATTTTAGGTATTATTAGCTGTGTTCAGTTGAATATCAACAGAAATTATAGAGTAATTGTCATACAAATTTTGTAAGTACGCTATATCGGCTTCAAAAATCAATTAAAAATCCAGATTCCAATCAAAGCAAAAAGAATTAATGCTGTATTAAAATGCAAAAATGTCGGAATACAAGTATCGTAAATATGATTATGTTGCCCATCGGCATTTAATCCCGAAGTAGGCCCGAGAGTAGTATCGGAAGCAGGAGAACCTGCATCACCCAATGCAGCTGCAGCTGCAGTTAAAACGACAATTTGCTGAGGATTAAATCCCATTTTTACACAAATCGGAACGAACAAAACTGCAATAATAGGAATTGTACCGAACGACGTTCCGATACCGATTGTTATGAATAATCCCAATATCAAAATTATTAAAGATGTTAAAATTATATTTTGAGGTAAATAATTCAGAACAAGATTAACCAAACTTTCTATTGAGCCTGTTTGTTTTAATACAGATGCAAAACCTGCCGCAACAAGCATTACAAAAGCGACATAACCCATTAAATAAATTCCCTCATTCATCATATGGTCCATCTTTTCTTGCGGAATAACACGACAGGTAAAGATTATACCCAAACCGACTAAAGCTCCTAACGGAAGCGATTTTGTCACCAATTGAACAACAAATGTAACGATTGCTGCAAGAATAATTATCCAATGACTTGGTAAAAATTTTGTTTCTGTTAAATTACTGTTTACAAGATTTTTATTTTCATAAGTTCTTGGCTTTCTGTATGAAATGAATACCGCAGCCAAAAGCCCGACAAGCATTCCTACACCTAGTACAAGAGTTGATTTCCACACATCACCCCTTAATATATTTACCCCATTTTGAATTAAATTATCAGCTATAAGATTTTGAAAAATTAAGCCAAAACCTACGGGAATTGCTATATAAGGCATTTTTAATCCGAATGCCAAAACACAAGCAACAGCCCTTCTATCCAATTTGATATCATTCATCACACTTAAAAGAGGCGGTATAATTATCGGTATAAAAGCAATATGAATAGGTATAATATTTTGCGATGCCATTGCAATCAATGCCAGAACAGAAAGTAATATATTTTTTTTACCTGAAACAAATTTTGCTATTTTATTAGATATAACATCAGTAAAGCCTGAATGAGCCATCGTAGCAGCAAAAGCCCCCAGCAATATATAACTAAGTGCGGTCTCGGAATTTCCGCCCATGCCGGATATAAAAACATCCATTACATGTTTTACATCCATACCGGAAAGAAGCCCTGCCGCAATCGTTGAAATGATTATTGACAATAATACATTTACACCTTTTATGCAAAGTAAGCATAATAGTATGACTGAAATTAAAGCAGGATTTGTGATAAATTGTATTAAACTATTCATATCTATTTTGCTTCTTCGACTTGCAAAAGATTAATGATATCAAGAGCTATTGATTTTTGAATATCCAAGGGCAAAATTTTTAAATATTCAAAAGCTTCAGCAATCTTTTGGTCTGTATCGTACCATCTTCTTAAAATATAGTTAAACGCATCAGTTAAAATATTTTCAGATAAATCAATCCCGTTTTCTTTTGAGGTTTGTACAATCAAATCCGCACATTTATATTGAGTAAGAATATTTGCATTACGCATCAAACTTACTGCCAAACTTACCGTAGGATCAACATCATACCAACGCTTATACATATTTTTTCAACACCTTTTCTATATTTTATACTATAGTTTTTTTAGTCGTTTGTCAACAAATACCCGCTTCTTTAGAGAGGGTAGAAATTCAACTTACAAACCATAATTTCTGAAAGTTAGAATTTCAGGATAAGATTTATCCTCTCAGCTCTTTTTTTATAAGCTCGATTTTTTCTTCATCAATAGTTTTAAACAACAAGGTCTTTTCTTTTGTTGTTTCTCCCTTAACAATCTCAATATTTGTTTTAGGAATCTTAAACTTTTTTGATAAGAACTCAATTAAGGCTTTGTTAGCTTTTCCTTCTATCGGTTGAGCTGTAATCTTTATTTTCACAAATTCTTCTTCTAAAACAATCTCGTTCTTAGAAGAATTCGGAACAATTTTGATATTTGCTAATATACCTGCTTCTGTTTGTTTAATCATAACTATTTTATTTATAGTTTTTGGGAATAACCAAACCTACCAAACGCCTTATTGGCTTTATGCCTTTTGGAATACCATAACATATTCGTGTTTAAAGATATAAAATCCGCCTGCCAGCGCTCTGTACCTCCAAAGATTTGCAGTTTTACCCTTTGCTCTTTCATTACCTTGAATATCTTTTACAATAATACCTTTAAGCTTAAAACCAAGATTCATCATACGTGCCATACACATGAAACCTAAAGGCTGAACCTCAGAATTTTTATAACTGTCACCAATTATTAAACAGGCAAATCTGCCTTTTTCCAATAAATCATACCCGTTCTTTGCGACTTTCTCAAATAAATCGTAGAATTCATCCGTCGATGAGCAATTTGACAAATCTTCTTTTTTATCCGAAAACTTGATAATATCGTCATACGGAGGATGCAGCATCAAAAACTGTGCCTGTTTTCTGCCCATAATATCCAAACGAGCCTGAACTTTGTCTTTAGCTAACTCACTTGCTGAATCAGCACAAATTATATTAACATCAGTAACCAACTGTTTAGGTGTAAACTTTTCCGAAACCTTTTCGGCAAGCTCATCTTTTAACTCAACCCCGATACATCTTCTTTTCATATTTAAAGCTTCTATTCCTGAAGTACCGGAACCGAAAAACAAATCTAAAACGATATCGTCTTCTTTTGTAAATCTTTCATAAACCTGTTGAGCAATCTGAGGGATATAATTTCCGTGATATTCGTTAGAATGTCCTCCTTCTTTTAATCTTGTCGGAAATTCCCACAAAGTATCCGTCTTAACATGACCATATTCCTTCCATTTATTTAGATTAATATCACTATATTTTGTAGTCTTAATGTCAGGTTTGGTAACAACTTTAAGGTTATTTTTCTTCTCAGCCGGTTTTAACTTTAAATTCGATTTAGACATATCTCTCCCCATAACTTTTGCATTATAAGTTTATAGGATTTTTCCATCCCTGCAATCAAGCATTTGGAGGAAATTACTTTTTCTAAGTAGGTCAGGTTTCACCTGAAAATAACTTCTATAATTAACACTCAAACAAAAAACGTCGGCAAGCAAAATTGCTCGCCGACGTTTTTAGTATAAATTTTAAATTTATACTATTGAACCTTAGCCTTGTCTTCCTCTGTTACACCTTTGATTGTAAGGTTAATTCTGCCTTTGTCGTCAATTTTGATAACCTTAACGATTACTTCATCGCCGATGTTAACGTGAGGTTCGATTGTTTCGATTCTTTCTTGACAGATTTGAGATATGTGAACCATACCGTCTTTTCCGCCGCCTAATTCAACGAATGCACCAATCGGAATTATTCTTACAACCTTACCTTTGATAACCATACCAACTTCAGGCTTGAAGGTTAAATCATTAATCATTTTCTTAGCGATTGCAGCACCTTCTTGGTCGTTTGAAGTGATTGTTACGATACCGTTGTCTTGGATATCAATTTCAGCACCTGAAGCGTCAATGATCGCTCTGATTTGTTTACCGCCAGGTCCGATTACTGTTCCTATGTCTTCAACAGGAATATTCATAGTGGTAATTGCAGGAGCAAACGGTGACAAGTGATCAGCAGGCTTAGTAATAACCTTTCTCATTTCGCCCAGAATATGAAGTCTGCCTTCTTTAGCTTGAGCAAGCGCACGTCTAAGAGTATCATTAGCAATACCTTTAGCCTTCATATCCATTTGAAGTGCTGTAATACCATCATCATTACCTGTAACCTTGAAGTCCATATCACCTAAGAAGTCTTCAATACCTTGAATATCGGTTAATACAACAGGCTCTCTGTTTGGTTCGGTTATCATACCCATTGCAACACCGCCAATCATACATTTTACAGGAACACCGGCATTCATCAAAGCCATAGATGAACCGCAAGTTGAACCCATTGATGTTGAACCGTTTGATTCAAGTACATCAGAGGTTACACGAATTGTATAGCCAAATTCTTCTTGGCTTGGAAGTGCCGGAACATTAGCACGTTCTGCTAAATTACCGTGACCTACTTCACGTCTTCCGGGGCCTCTGAGAGGTTTAACTTCACCAACAGAGAATCCGGGGAAGATGTATTTATGCATATAAGTTTTTTCGGTTTCAGGATCAACACCGTCAAGTTCTTGTTTCATACCCGGACCTGCAAGAGTTGCAACTGATAAAATTTGAGTTTGACCTCTCGTAAATACAGCTGAACCGTGAGCTCTTGGAATTACACCAACTTCGCACCAAATAGGACGAACTTCGGTTGGTTTTCTTCCGTCTGCACGAACGCCTTCATCAAGAATCATTGCACGCATAATGTGTTTTTCTGCGTTTTTGAATTCTTCAGCAACAAAGTCAATTCCTGTTTCTTCAATAATTTGTTTGATATAGTGATCGTCAGGAAGTGCTTCAACTTTTTCTTTAACAAGTTTTTTAGCTTCTTCCAATTTATTTTGTCTATATTCTCTATCGAAATGATGATATGCATCAAAAATCATATCGTGAGCTGTTTCTTCAATAATTTTCGCAAGCTCTGATGTGTCATAAGGATTAACAAATTCTTCCTTAACAACACCGCAAGCCTTAGCAAATTCTTCTTGAGCCTCACATTGTTTTCTGATTTCAACTTGTGCAAACTCAACAGCATTCATAATATCGTCTTCTGTAACAAATTTACATCCGGCTTCAACCATAATTACGGAATCATGTGTGCCGGCTACAACGATATCAAGATCTGACTTATCAGCTTGAGCGTGAGTCGGGTTAGCAATCATATTTCCGTTTTCGTCTTTTGAAACTCTTACTGCACCAATAGGACCTTCAAAAGGAGCGCCTGATAACATTAAAGCGCAAGAAGCACCTAACATTGCTAACGTATCAGGTTGGTTTTCTTGGTCGTAGCTGAATAATTGAGCTACAATTTGTATGTCATTTCTGTATCCTTTCGGGAACAGAGGTCTGATTGGTCTGTCAATCAAACGTGAAATAAGAATAGCTTTGTCGCTTGCCTTACCTTCCGAACGGTTATAGCCGCCGGGAATACGTCCTATTGCAGACATTCTTTCTTCATAATCAATAAGTAAAGGGAAGAAGTCTATTCCGACTCTTGGTTCTTTACTTACACAACAATGTACAAATAACATTGTATCGCCACATCTTACTGTAACACTTCCGTTGGTTGAATTTGCATACTTACCTGTTTCAACGGTGACGGTCTTTCCGCCAATCTCTAACTGAAAACTTTTTGTTTCCGGTACTGTCATTTTTCCTTCTTTCTACGGCTACTCGAAAGCCGTATGCTTCCATTAAAGTTATACTATTTTCATTAAAAATTATAACATGAACATGTTCTTTTTTGATAAAAGTATAAAACTTTTTGCTACATAATCAATTAATAAAAAAGGAAAAATTACACAGTTTCATCTAAAACCGGCTGAATATCAAGAGTTGACAGAGTTCTTGTAGCACGGGCAAATTCTAAAGATCCGGGAGGTGTTGTAACACCTAACGATGCGACAAATCCTGCGGAAAGTCCTGCAACAATACCTGCAACTGCACCCAGAATTTTTTTTGTAACAGAAGTTGATTTTCTTAAAATTAACAGCGGAACTGCTGCGCCGATTATTCCGCTTGCGCCGACAATTCCTCTAGCCATATTTCTGCGCTTATTAATTGATTCAACAGAGGAATTTGCTTTTACATAAGCTTGAATTTTTGGCGCAGATTCTAAAATTTGATTATATGAAGCCTCAAATGTATCAACCTGATTATATGGCAGAGAAAGCTTACCGGCTTTATTACCCTCAGAATCAATAACATTATACATAACTCTGCCGTTGGGTAAATTTCCGGCACGTAAGATATTGCCATAAGAACTTGGTCTTAAATTTCCTGACAACTCATTTACCATATAAACACCTTTACAATGAATATTATATATGTTTTTATTAAAAATTTCAAGATTTTTATATGATTATTTTTATAATTTATGGAATTTTAAAGTGATTTTAGACAATTTCTTATAAAAATCAAAAATGTTAACCGCACAATCTCCAATAATATTCCACCAAATAACTTACCGCATCAAACGGATGTTCCAAAAATTTAGCCTCTCTGCTTGATTTTATCTGTGTATGCGTAGGAACATCAACTATTGAAGTTCCTTCTTTAAAAGAAAGGTTATATATATTATACAAAATCCACTTGCATCTTCTGGGGTCAATAAATACATGTCTTTCACCCTTTGAATTTTTTATTCTTGCATTAAATGCGGAAATACGATTCATCACAGGCGGATTATAATTCCTAAGGCGGAATTTTACATTTTCGTACCCATGTTCTTTAAGAGCATTTTTTATAATTGCATAATTTGTGTATTCACTTTGAGTAGTACGATTATCTCCGGAAGCATCGCCGTTGATTATAATTTCTGATTTGTGATTTGGATATCTTCTGATAAATTCTTCTATACACTGCTGAGTAGAAGTATTTTCCATTACAACCTCGTCAATAAAATATACATCTTCCTTATCTTTATGAGCAACAGCCCAGCACATAGGATCGACATTAAAGTCACAAGTCAAATGCAAAGGTAAATTTGGATTGTACCTTAGGTTAAGCTTATTTTCTTCCGAAAAACCTTTAACTACTAATCCTGAAGAATAATCTCCGAACTCTCCCAAAACATTGATTCTATAATATTCTTCGTCAAAACTTTCTTTAAGAGATTGTACAAAATGATTTGGAAGATAAACATTATTTGTTGTGGGTGCGATTATAAGTCGGTAATTTTCTTTGGAATGTTCAACAAATCTTTTCCAAATCCAACCTTTATAACCCTGAGGATTTGTATGTCCAAATAATCTATATCGAAAATCCACCCAATTTTTACCTCTGTATGTATTTCGCAATCTTCCGAGAATCTGCTTAAAAGAAGAATCTGAGATTTGGGATGCTTCTTCTATTTCTGCCCAATGCAAATTCAATGACTTAAATTTTTCAGGATCTTCTAATGCTGTAAAAAGTATTTCGGAATTGTTAGAAAACTTGATTATTTTATCAATTTTATTATATGTATAATCCTTATCCTGAATAAAACCCAGCGCATCCAAATGATCAAGATACGCAACTAAAGTTGTTTTACGAACAAGCTCATACTCTTTAGCACCAACCATACCTCTACACCCGGGATATTTCATTGCAAGTAAAATTCCCAACAGTGAACCGCACCAAGTTTTACCGCTTCCGAAACCTCCTTGATATATTGCGACATCGAGAGCATTATTGTGCGGTATTTCAATAAACTCTTTTTGTTTATCTAATAGTTTATAAATCAAATTAACCTCCTTTCATTTACATCGTTTTATATATTTTGGTACAAAAAAATATTGTCAGGTGAAACCTGACCTACAGTGTACAAATAACTAAAATTGCTCAATAACAAAAATTAAAACTTAAAGGGGTTTGGGGCATAACGTAATGAAC
>CADBXV010000003.1 GCA_902798645.1 uncultured bacterium | reverse complement strand
AGAGGATATAATTTCAATTTGAAAACCGCAAGGTTTGAAAATTAGAAATTATTGGTGAGGGTTAGCTGATAAATTGAGTTTTAACCCGGCAAAAATTATAAGTGAGAGTTAAATTTTAATAATCTCATGTCCAACCCTCACCCGAAATTCTAAGTTTCGGAATTAAAATGAATATCATTCCTCAACTTGAATTTCTTCCCTCTCCCAATGGAGAGGGATATTGCTGAAATGTTACGAATTATTCTTTCATTAAACTTTTTGTAACATTATACAGTATATCAAGTTTTATAGGATCACCTGCAATTACATTTATGTCAGATACAATCTCTTTAACAATTTCATTATTATCTTTAAGATGATTAGTCGCAAAAAGTTCTTCTGTTGTTGTATTAAGAGCCTTTATAAGTTTGTCTAAAGTCTCTGCGGTTACAAAATTCTCTCCAATCTCAATTCCGCTTAATGTACGCTGAGATATATCAACTGCCTCAGAAAGCTGTTCTTGAGTAAGCCCTCTGTTTAATCTCATTCTTTTTATTTTTTTGCCTAATTCTTCTTTTACGCCCATAAGTTTACTCACTGTATTTACGTGCAAATATAATCACAATGCGATTGGACAAGTATTTAATAAATAATTAATTGTTGTTCAAAAGCCGTTCTATATATCTGCGTGCGTAGTACAATATACATTTTGTTTCATAAAATTTGTAATTTATGAACTTAAAAGTATTATATGTTAAGTTTTGTTAACCTGTAATGTAGCGTTATCTCTACATTTTATCAATTTAGCAATTTAATTTCATAAAACCAGGCAATTTTTGATTGAGTAAATACTTTATATATACATAACAAATACACAAACAAATTTTAACACACAGAGTATAAAAAGAAAAGGAGAAAGAGTATGGTAAAAGGACTAACTGCACAAGGATACGCACAAGCACAAACAGGGATGCTAAAAAATCCTGCTAATGAAAAATCTTTGAATATTGGAGTTGGCATAGGTGGTAAATTAAATTACAAAAACACTTATTTAGACGCAAACTTAAAAGCCGGCACTACAATCGGAGCAGAAGTCAAATTAGGACATGAATTTAATCTTGGAAAAGGTTTCGGTCTTGATACATACGGAACAGCATCTATTTATAGAGGAAAAGACAAAACTGACACCAGCGAATTTACATACACAGATGTGTACCATTCAGCTTTTAATAAAGATGCACAACCACAAGTTCGACAAGAAACATACAAGTATGACTCCAAATGGACAAGCGGTGAAAAAAGAATGGGACTAGGTGCTCAATTAACATTTAAGGCAAAAAATGTTAAATTTGGCGTTGGTATTGAAGCAGGAACACGCAGTACATTACAGGATAAAGATATAACATTAAAAACACCTGTTACTGATATTGAATATATTGAAACAAATGATTTTACTGGAGCACAAGTTCGTGATAAAAGACATTTTGGTGGAGATACAAGAACACTGGATGTTCATAAAAGCATGGGATATGTTACAGGTACAGCATTTGTTGATGGTAAAGTCAGCGAACATATTAACCTTTTTGCAAACGGACGGTTTAATCAAGGTATAGAAGTCGGAGCAAAATGGACTTTCTAAGTAACGCTAGTGTGGGCAAAACGTAAGTGTGTCCACCTTTTTTAAATAGTTTTTGTCAGGTGAAACCTGACCTACATTAATAAAATATATATTGCATCACATAATATATTAAATAATTTTAACAATTAAGTATCAAAGTGCGTTTTTTGCAATTTGCAAAAAACGCACTTTGAATAATTAATCTATTTACCATATCCCCCTTACCCTAACCCTCTCCCGAAGGGCGAGGGGACAAAGTTAAAAACAAAGTAGGTCAGGTTTTACCTGACAATAACTTTATATTAGTCAGCATGTCGGGGTTTCTACCCCAACAAATATTAGTGGCAAAGTGCCAACAAAACACCTGCTGCAACTGCTGAGCCGATTACACCTGATACGTTCGGTCCCATTGCATGCATAAGCAAGAAGTTTTGAGGATTTGCCTCTAAACCAACTTTATTAGCTACACGTGCTGCCATCGGAACTGCTGAAACACCAGCTGAACCGATAAGCGGATTAACTTTTGTTTTACTAAAGCAGTTCATCAATTTTGCCATCAAAACACCTGCTGCTGTTGCAAGAGAGAATGCTATGATACCCAAAATTAAGATGAAAAGTGTTTGAACTGTTAAGAATTGTCCGGCTGAAAGTTTTGAGCCTACTGACAAGCCTAAGAATATTGTAACAATATTTATTAAAGCATTTTGCATAGTATCTGATAATCTTTCAACTACACCGCATTCTTTACATAAGTTACCAAAGCATAACGCACCCAATAGCGGACATGCGCTTGGTAACAAGATTACGCAAAGAAGTAAAATCATAAGAGGGAACACAATTTTTTCTCTCTTTGATACTTCTCTAAGTTGTTCCATTTGGATTTTTCTTTCAGCCTCAGTTGTTAAAAGTTTCATTATCGGAGGTTGAATAACCGGAACTAAAGCCATATAAGAATAAGCTGCAACAGCAATAGGTCCGAGTAAGTTTTCAGCAAGTTTTGTTGTTACATAGATTGAAGTCGGACCGTCAGCACCACCAATAATACCGATTGATGCAGCTTCAGGAAGACTAAATCCAAACAAACAATAAGCCATTAATAATGCACCAAAGATACCAAATTGAGCCGCACCGCCTAAAAGAGCCATCTTAGGATTAGCAATTAACGGTCCGAAGTCTGTCATAGCTCCGACACCCATAAAGATTATTAACGGGAACAATCCTTTATGTATACCTGCTTCAAAAATTATACCCAAGAATCCGTTTGGTCCTGCAATTTCTTCTCCCAACGGCATCGGAATATTTGAAAGTAAACCGCCGAATGCAATAGGTACAAGAAGTAACGGCTCAAATTGTTTTTTAATACCAAGCCACAATAAGAACAAGCAGATAATAATCATTATCCATTGTCCGTGAGCTTCCAATATTTGTTCAAACCCTGAAACATTAGGATTTGCAAATGCATTTTGTGCCGAATGCACAAAACCCATTATGCCTGTTGTTTCCCAGAGGGTATGAAGTCCGTCTATTATATTCATATTTTCCACCTTTTGTTTAAGTTTTGTCAGGCAATACCTGACCTACATTCTTTTGTTTTGTTAGTTGTTGGGGTAGAAACCCCAACCTACAGTCTTTTGTTTATATTCTCGCAAGGGGTTACCCCCTCACCCTAACCCTCTCCCGAATGGCGAGTGAATTTTTTATTACCCAATCACTACCAAACCTTGACCTGTTACAACCTTATCGCCTTGAGCAACAAGAATTGAATTAACAGTTCCTGATTTTGGAGCTTTGATTTCTGTTTCCATTTTCATAGCTTCCACTACCAAAAGAACATCGCCTTCTGATACAGAATCACCTTCAGAAACTTCTATTCTTAATACGTTACCGGGCAAACCGGCTTTGATTTCTTCGCCTTCGCCTGCGCTTGCAGAAGAGCCTTTAGATTCGATACCTGCTTTTACGTCAATGTCATAAGCTTTTCCGTTAACAGTAGCTTTGTTGTCACCGTCTAATTTAACAGTGTAAGCTTTTCCGTTAACTTTAACCGTGTATTCACCGCTTGCATTAGCAGTTGCTTGAGCCTTCGGAGCATCAGCTTTAACTTTGTTAACTGATACTTGACCTTTGCCTAACAGGAAGTCGATACCTTTATCAACATTACCGTCTTTGCAAGCTGCTGCGATAAAGATGTTTTCTTCTGTAGTAGGAAGTCCTGCAGCCTCAAGACGTTTTTTTGCAGCCTCAACACCTTTTTCAGGATCTTTTTCGTTGATATCAACAACTTTTTCTGTTGTAGGTTGAAGACCTGTTTTTTCTTCTGCCCATTTTACAAGTTCCGGATCAGGTTCACAAGGTGTTTTACCAAAGTAACCCAAAAGCATTTTTGCATAACCGGGGTTTGCTTGTTCCCAAGGATGTTCAGTAATCGCATTCAAGAAAGATTGTTGAGCATAGAACTGAGAAACCGGTGTTACAGAAGTAGCAAAACCGCCTCTTTCAACAACTTCCTTCATATTAGCAATAAGTTTCGGGAACTTATCCAACATGCCCATATCTTTAAGCTGGTTAACAGTTGTAGCAGTTGCACCACCCGGAAGAGGAGCTTGAATAAGAATTGGGTTTACTGCAAGAGAAATTGGTGATATCGGATAATCTTTCATACATTCTTTGAAGATTTCCTCAGTTTCCATAATTTTCTTGATATCTAATCCTAATTCATACTCAGTACCTTTTAGAGCATGCCACATAGAAATGATATCAGGTTGACCTGTACCGCCGGATACAGGTTTCATAGCCAAATCTATTCCGTCAGCACCGCCTTCAAGAGCAGCTAAGTATGCTGCAAGTCCTGTACCTGCTGTTTCGTGTGAATGGAATCTGATATGAGCATCAGGTCCCAAGATTTCTCTTGTTCTTCTGACTGTTTCATAAACTTTTCTCGGATTAGAAGTACCTGATGCATCTTTGAAAGCTAAACTGTCAAAAGGAATTCCTGCATCAAGTATATTTCTCAAAACTCTTTCATAGAAATCAGGATCATGAGCGCCTTCACAACCGTATGGAAGTTCCATCATTGTAATTGTTACTTCGTGTTTTAGACCGTATTTCTTGATTGAATTAGCAGAATCAATCAAGTTATTAACATCATTTAATGCATCAAAGTTTCTGATTACATTAACACCGTGTTTTGCAAACATTTTTGCGTGTAAATCAATAACGTCACGTGGTTGAGAATTCAAACCAACTACGTTTACACCACGTGCTAAAGATTGCAATGTAACATCAGGACCTACTGCATTTCTAATTTTATCCATTGTTTCAAAGGCATTTTCATTACAGAAGAAAATCGGAGCTTGGAATCTTGCGCCGCCTGCTGTTTCAAAATGCTTAATTCCTGCATCAACAGCTGCTTGAAGTGCAGGAATAAAATCATCAACGAGAACTTTTGCCCCAAAGATTGATTGGAAACCGTCACGGAATGACGTATCCATTACCTTAATTTGTTTTGTCATTTTTGTACCTTTCTATTTATTATAAATTACTGTCATTTGGTAATGCATTATGGCAATAGGGCATGAAGGCATTAAGTTCGTATTAAAATAGCTTGAATATAAAACAAAAAATCTTATTGCCTTATTGCCAAATTGCCTTATTGCCTTTTAAATAAAGCCGCAACTATAGCTGCTGCAATTTCAGAATCATCACTTTTTGATGCAACTTTTTTTGTTCCTGCTGCAGCAGGTACTGCTTCAGGAAAGATCTCATTTAGCTTTCTGACTACTTTTGACATAATGAACATTGAAACAATCATTAAGCATAAAAAAGAAAGAACTGTTCCCATGCCGATTAGCATTGCGGACAATCCTTCGATTAATAATTCGTTCATAAAATATCTCCTATTAATAGTATATGTTCTTCGTTATTTTTATCTCTTAGTTTTAAAGCACCGTCAGGGGTTACATCTTCTGCAATTCCCGAATAAGTTTTATTAAAAACTTTTACGGTGACTTCTTTGTTGAGGAATTCTGCTCTTCTTAAATAATCTTTTCTTATTAATAAAAAACCTTCCTCTATAAAATTATTATAATATAAACAAAACTTGTCTATAACATTTTTTAAGAAAACTTCTTTATCTATGTATTTCCCTGTTTCAATATTTAAAGATGTTGCAGGCTGGTCAATTTTGGATAATATTTCTATCTTTGTATTCAAATTTACACCGAAACCAAGAATTAAACCTTCTAAACCATTTACACCACTTACTGCCTCAGCTAAAATTCCCGATATTTTTTTTCTGTTAACTCTTATATCATTAGGCCATTTTATCTTCGGGCAAATATTATATTCTTCAAAAACTTCCGCAAGAACAACACAAAGTAACTGTGTAAGATTAGAATAAACTTCTTTATAATCTCTTGAAGGCTTTAGAACTATACTTGCATAAATATTATCTTCTCCAAGATAGCTCCATTTTCTTTGAAGTCTTCCTCTGCCTGCTGTTTGTTTAAAAGTATAAACAACAGTCTTGTCTTTAATATCACTTATTCTCTCTTTTGCATACTTGTTTGTTGAATCAATCTCTTCTAAATATAAATAATCCATAGTTTCATTATATCTTAAACATAATAAAAACCGCCCTATAATAGAGCGGTTTTCAATATATTTTTACATCTATTACGCAACTTGTTTTGACTCTTTATTTTCATTTATAGAAATTTCTTTAGCCGTATGCTCTGTTTCTAAGGCAATTTCTTGAGCTTTTTGTTCTGCTTTTTTTGCATTAAGCTTATCACCGAACCAGTTTGCAACCGGTGTCATTATTACCGGTGTAAAGTATCTGTAAATAAGAGCAAATACCGTAATTGAAGCAAGAGTTCTAAAACCTTTAAGTTTTTTACTTAAAGTTGCTGCTTCTTTAGCAATTTCTTTTGCATCTTTGCCTTCGTCTTTTGCAATATCAATTATGTGTTGATATTGACCTGAATATCTGTATTCGTTCTTTTTAACCCAGCCGTTAATAACTTTGTCTACTGTATACGCTGCAGCTGTCGGAACTACAAAACACAATCCTTGATTTATTGCTAATGTTCTTCTTCTGTCAGGATCTAATTCTTTATTGGTTAAAGTTTGCTGCATATATACACTGCTCGTAATTAAAGAACCAAAAGCAGTCATATGCTGAGTGAGGTTGCCTGGTAATTTAGATAAATTTTCAGATAATTTTTGTAAAGTCGGGCTTTCAATAAGAGGTTTCCCGTATAATTTTCCTAAAAATTCCCCCACTGCATCCATCAGCTTTTCCCAATATTTTTTAACAAAATTTCCGCTTTGTTCTTTACCTTTAAAGCTTACTGATTTTTTATTGTTATCTGCTTCTGTTTTATCTGGTGCTTTTACATTTTCTGCATTTTTCTTAGCGGAAGATTTTTGAATATTGAACAGATTCTTTAATGACCAAGGTATTAAAGCTACGGTTAATGCCGCAACAGGAATTCTGAACAATAAATCAGGAGCCCAAGTTAATGTCTTGAATAAACCGTCATTAGCAGCATCTGCTTCTGCCATTTCATTTGTAATCTCTGTACCGAGCTTGCCGTTAATACCGTTTTCTTGGTAAGAACAGTACTTATAAATATTTTCTTTTGTATCTAAGCGCTTTCTGCCAGAAATACGAGGTTTGTAATCACAAGTTTCATAAGGAGATGATACACCGATTTCATCAAGATCCAGCTTCCATTGTTTTCCTTTAACATCTTTCCAATGTCTAAAGTCAACAACTTCACCATTCTTGTCGTACATAGAGTTAATATCTAAATCTCCCCATTTAGATTTAGCTTCTTTTGCATCTTTAATCATGTTTTGCATAAAGTTTTTATCAAAATCTTTTAACATGATTTGTGCTTTGTTCATGCCTTCTTCTTCTACAAAAATACCAAGATTTGACATATCAATTCTGTCATATAATTTTGAACCGTCTTTTAGAACTACATCATTAAATGATTTACCTTTTTGTGCAGCCCAATCAACTTCTTTTCCTTTTAACAGTACTTTGTTAAATGTTTGTTCCGATACATCTGCCAAGTTTCTTATAAGAGGTAATTGTTCGCTCTTCTTCATTGCATCAACAAACTTGTTGCCTACAATATCTTTCCACTCTTTTATTTCTTTTCTTGTTCCGTCAGCATTTTTAATAGAATTTAAGTCAATATGAGGATAAAGTTTCTTCAGTGTTTTTTCGCTTAATTCTTTTTTCATATGTTTCATTACATAATTTGAACCTGCCTTGAATGGTGCGGTTAAAGCGAAAGCTGTAATAAATCCTACAATACCTGATGCAGCGGCATGGCTTGCTGCATATCTGTTATCTTCTTTATTTTGCTTAGTTGGCAAAGCCATAATTGTACTTGCACGAAATCCGCAAGCAACTGCTGCAACAAGTGCCGTTGCTAATGTTTCATAATCGGTTACATTTAATGCTCCATTAAAAAAGGAACTAGTCCTAAAACTGTCCCCTTTTTTCACTTCAGGGACACCCTCTTTCTTTATATCCCCTACTTTTTTATTAACTGCTTTAATTATTTTTTTACCATTTTTTAAATTCTTTGGCATTTTTGCACCAAATGAAATTGACGAACTATAAAAATCCGCTTTCTCTGCCGATAACTTCGGCATTAACATTTGCTCCGAATAATTTTTTAATCTAAAGTCCTTAGATGATACATAGTTGGTTGATAGTTGATGTGGTTGTACTAAAGATTTTAGATCTTGCGTTGTAGTATGAATGTTCATTTACTGTTTCCAATCTAATTTATTATGTCCCTACAACTATCTTAAAACAAATCAAAAATTTTTTTGCTAGTTCGTTAAAAATTTGTTACAATTGGGGGTAAATAGTAGATTAATATAGTATTTTATATATATGAAAAAAGACAAAAACTCATTAAGAATTGTAACAATTACACTTTTTGTACTAATATGCTGTACAAAGCATGTCTGTGCTTTTGATTTAGATATGACAGTTGAAGATGATATAAGAAAAAATTATAATTCTTCAAAACTTGTTAATGATACAAAAACTGAAGATTATGAAACATTACCCGAGCTTCCTCAAAATTTAAAAAACAACAGTTATGAAGCTAAAAATAATGCAAAAAGTTCATATACGTCACCTGCACCGCAAGTATCTCCGATATATGGAAATGTAAAAATCTCAAAAGGAACGTCATTTAACGTTGTTAGTACCGGAAAAATATCAGATTGGCAAACAAGGGGTGCAAAAGTTAAATTTAAAACAAACTCAATAATTAATAAAAGAGGATATACAATTCCTTCGGGAACGGTTTTTACGGGAGAAATTACAGAATCTCATCAACCGCAAATCTCTTGTAACGGTGGTCTTGTTGTAATAAGAATACGAAGCATGCTCTATAAAGGGAAAACAATTCCTTTGAACGCATACATTACAAGAGCGGATGATAAAATGATATTTTTTAATGATATAAAAGGCAAAAGAACATACCTAAAAACAGTGTGGAAAAAAGGGAGCTGGGGCAGAGCATTGTTTAATCGAATGGTAAAACTTACTGCAAATCTAGGAAAAGACGGCTCTACATTATTGTCATCGCCATTCCCTTTTTTGTATGGTACACTTTGCTTAGGCGCAAATACCGTAATATCCCCTGTAACCGCATTTTTCCAAAAGGGCGGACATGTTTCCATACCGCAGGGAAGCAGATTTAGGATTAAGTTACTTGATGATACATATATAGATTAAAATAATTTAACTACATTTTCTTTTTCAAAATTTGGGCAGGTATTCCAAATTAATGTATTAATAATGTCACCTTCGACTCTGCCTTGCATCGGGCATTTACAAAGTCCTTGCACCATATTTGTTGAACCGTCAACAACAGGTTGAAAATATTTACAGCATTGACACACTTTTAAGGATAATCCGTAATCATTGAGTTTATGAGATAATTCTTTTAGGGCATCAACCATTCGTAAGTGATTATTCTTTGTTGTATATGTCTTACCTTTGTTAATAAATTTAACTCTTGCCAATCCGTCGTCTGATATTAACTCAATTTTGCACATATAATCTTGTTTGCCGTCAGTTACAATTACGTCAGCAGTCATTTTTTCGATATTGTGCTTACGATTCTTATTCTGTATAAAATTCCTAATTCCTCTTATTGGCGGGAAATTAACAATTATATGCCAAATGGATAACAGCGGATATGAAAATAAATATAAGTACCCTTTTGCATAAATTCCGGCATGGAAAAGACTGACACAAAAAGCCAGCGCTAACATTATAGTGGTAATTAAAATTCCATAATAACCTACATTAAAGAATCCTAAAACCTTGAATGCTCCAAAATGGTACGTATGAGATAAAAGTATAGCATAACAAAGTATACAAACAAGCCAATTCGGAGCAAGTAACGAATAAATATATTCAAAACTTATTATATTGTCAGTTTTTGTCCAATTTTCTCTAAAAATCTCCGTCCTTTTTGAGAGAGAAGGAATTCTAAAGTCAAAATTTTCGATTTCTCTGTATATCTTAACATCATTAACAGAACCTACCGCAATATTTTTCTTTGCGAGCTTAAGAGTATAGTTGGCTTCGGAGGTTTTATCCTTAAAATCAAATGAGCCGATTTCGTTAAGCAAATCTCTTTTAATTATAAAGGCATCAGCATTTAAAAGATTTGTAAGCCCTGCATGAGTTCTTGCATTATACAAAAATTGAGAAATATATTTTGAATAAGCAATTCTTACATTGTCCCAAAAACCAAGCTCTGAGTCTTCTCCAATATAGTTAATCATCGGTATAAATACAGGATATTTTGTCAGATAAAAATTAATATTTTCAAGAAAATCCGAATCTACATAATTTTTTGAGTCCATAAACACATAAGCATCAAGATACGGAGCTTCACTTAATTTTTCCGCAACTATTGAGTATGCCTGACTTTTTCCTATGGGTTCCATATTATTAATATTAACGACATTAATTCCTAAGTCTGTTTGAAATATAAATTCAGGAGGATTTTCAACTTTGTCCAGTATTACATATATTGAATAGCTTTTTTTATCATAACTTTGACTTTTTAATTGTCTGATTAGGTACTCTAGTGTTCCTGCTTCTCCTGATGCATAAACAATCACACAAATGTTTGAATCTTTTGAGGTGTATTTATCCCGAATTTTTCTGTTTGATTTTAGGCTTATTATAGAAAGCAAAATATAATAAACTGTAAAAATAGTTATATATAAGTATAAAATAGTAAACATATTTTTCTCCGGCTTTAAAAATTCAATAAATATTCCGTGCTATGTTTATAATATCATAAACATAAAATCAAAATATTAAGTATAAATCAGTAAATATAAAGATTTGTAAATTTTAAACTTATTTTAAGCAATTTTCTGCATTCACGAAACTTGTAAGTAGTAAATGAAATGCAGTAAAAAAATAAAGGAGTGTGTATGAATAAAATAAGAACATTAGTTCCGGCATTAATGCTCACGGGAGCAACAATTATGGGTGGTGCAATCTCATTAAAACAAGATGTAAATAAAAAACAGATGGAAGTTGTTACCAACCCGATAGAAAATACAAGCCGTCAAACAAAATTACTTTCGATGTTAACGGCAGCAGAGCTTTTGGGTATTTGCGCAATACGCAGAAAAACCGAAAAACCCGAAGATACTGTATAAAATTTCCAAATCTCAAAAACTAAAAGAATTTGCAAGATAGGATTTGAAGTGATAAAATTAACTTAATAATAATATTATTTTAAGAGGAGAGTTTAAATGAAAAAAATATTCATAATATTTTTATTAACGTTGTTTACTATATCAAATGCCTGTATTGCCGGAACATTCAAAGCTGATGCGAAAACAAAAAGAATAGCATCGGGAACACAATTCCAACTTGAATTTTTACAGACGGTATCAACTTCTTCAGGAAATGAGGGTGATTTTTTTACTGCAGCGCTAAAAAATGAACTTAAGACAGAAAACAATACAGTAATTCTTCCGAAAGGTTCCGTTATCAGAGGAAGTATCTCTAACGTAAAAACATCAAAAAGATTTTCAAGAGGAGCAATGCTTTATCTTGATTTTGACCACGTAGTAACACCAAACGGGAGACAAATACCTTTGGATTTAGCGGTCGTAAGATGCGGTGATAAAATATACTACGACGGCGGTCTGTATAAGAATTTAGGATACGGTGAAGCTGTTAAAGAAAATTACGAAAAAGGGGTTGATATAACAAAGCGCTCTACAAACTACGGTCTCAGCGTAGGCGACGATCACCCCGGACTGCAATATCTTACAACACCATTCTGCGCAATCGGCGGATTCCTTGGTGGTATAGGATATTGGACAGGTCAATCTGTTGCTGACATGTTCAGAAAAGGACAAGATGTCATTATACAAAAAGGCGAAAACTTAACAGTTCAACTTATAAATCCTATTGACATTCCGGTTTACTAATTTATTTATATGTACCTTACTTGATCTAATAGTCGTGTAACCCTGTTTTTTAAATCAGTATCAATCGGTTTTGTCGAATACCCTTCAAACTTTGCGCATTCTTCTCTTGCTATGAAATCTTTTTCAAGCATAGCTAATTTTCTGTACACTAAATTCATGTGACAACCTCCTATTAAATTAACCTTACATATATATAAAGTTTTGTTTTGATAAAAAATTGCCCTTTTGTAACAAAATATTAAGATTTATATATTAAGAAAAAATCTTAATAATTAATTTTCGATTAAGAAAAAGTTTTGTGTATTTATTTTAACTTTGCATATAGTTGTTAAAATTTTTATTATGTAACAAATTCTTAATAAAGCATGGGTTTTATAGCAACTTTTTTAATGCAAATAACTTTATTAAATATATAGGATGTATTTTGGAAAGGATTATTGATATTGGAAATTAACAATAATCAAAATATAATATTTTCTAATTCACATATCGTTCAACAGCAGAACGATATGGAAAATTTTCATTCGGATAATTCGTCAAGACCTGCTTTCAGAGGAGGTGTTGATACATTTTTAAATAAATCCGGAAGTCTTATGAATAAAATTGAGAGCGGAGGTTTTCTGGTTTTATTCTTAATTCAAGACTTTTTAGGTATGACTGTGCCAAGAACTTGCGCAGGTTTTTTGCGTGATAAAGAAGTTACGGGAGAATACAATATTCAAGAAGGTTTTGAAGTTCTCGGCAGAGAAGGTTTGACAGGACCTTGTATGATGGCCGTAGCTCCGTTATCGCTTTATCTTGCTTCAAAATCGCTCGGTCAGTCTGTGAGCATAAATTCTGAATTAATAAAGAGATATGGTAATAATTTAAAAGAAATGCTTTCTGCGCCTGATTTTGACAAAAACTTACTTAAGGACAGTGCAAAATTTAAGAACGAATTTTACAGAAAAAATATAGAAAACATCTTATATCAAACACTGGGCGAAAATGCAGGAAGAAAGAGCAAAGAAGAATTAAAAGAATCTGTTAACTACATTATTAAACAACTGGAAAATTATGAAAAAATTCCGGCTAATGCAAAACTTAAAAAGTTTATGGGTAAATCTCAATACAGAAGTGAACGCATCAGTGACATTGTTTCTCATATTAACAATCTTAAGTACAGTACAAGTGAAGACTTGAGCATGCTGCAAAAAATAAAATTAAGCTCTTTTAACTCAAAAGATGCAAAAACTTTTAAAACGGGAGAAGCTTTTGAAGGTTTGGTAAAATACACTAACGATGCTATTAAATTTAACAAGAATTTAGATAAATTAGATAAAACTGTAGCAGAAAGTTTGAAACACAATGCACTAGGGAAAAGAATTCTTGTTAATGTCGGCATGATAGCGGCAACGCTCGGTATGTTATCAGTACTGCCAAAACTGTATTTAAGAAGCAATACCGCTCCGGGTGCAAGAAAAAATGTACAAAACCAAGATGCTCAAAACAACGAGAATGTTGCATTTAAAGGTAAAGGTACAAGTTTTACCGAAAAATTAGGAAAAATGATTGACAAAAACAAAAAAGAGTTTGTATCGTCAGAACTTGAGTACAACGGTCACAACTTTACAAACACTTTAATGGCAGGTTTATCAATATTTGGTTTAATTACACCGAGATGTGCAAGAGCGTACAGTCGTGCGCAAAGGGATGAAAGAACAGGCAAAAAGGACCTTACGGAACTTTGGGAAATTATAATCAGGGATATAACATCATCTTTAGCTGTAGTATTTGCAGTTCCGATGATGACCAGAGCGCTTGTTACATCTTATGAAAAGAATTCCGGATTTGTATTAATGCAAAAAGACAGGACAAAGAGCGGGATTAAGACAGCTTTAGATTTACTAAATCCGTACAGCAAAGCTCATGTGCTTACAAACGCAGAGATTTCAGCACTTTATGACAATATTAACTCTAAAGAAAAAATGATTAACTTCTGCAAATATATTGACAAAAACGGCGGTGATTTGAAGAAAATATTAGCAAAATCAGAGTATGCAAAAGAATTGTTTAATGAAAATACGAAAACAATTGAATCATTAAAGAAATTATCAAAAGCAGAATCAAACAAAGAAATTCTGTCATTTGTAGAAAATATAGAAGCTCACGCTAAGAAACTCGGCTTATCAGCAGACAAAAAGTCTATTGACGGACTAATTACGAAAGTCATGAAAGCTGCTTCAAAAGGCGGAAACAGCAAGATTACAGCAATAGCAAGAGGTTTAATCTCAGTTCCCGGATTATTAACAACATTATTTATATCACCGTATATTTTAGGTTGGTTTATACCGAGATTGACCTATAAGAACACCAGAAGAATTCACGCAAAAGAAGACAGAGAACGTGAACTTCAAGAGCAGCAGAAACTTAAAACTATCAGCGCATAAAATTTAGTTCTGTTTACAGATAGTTAGCCAATATAGAACGTACATAGTTTTGTGTTTCTTTATAAGGCGGAACACCGTCATATTTATCTACTGCATTAGGACCTGCGTTATATGCCGCAAGAGCAAGTATTACATTCCCGTTATATTTATTAAGCATTGATTTCAGATACCTAACGCCTCCGTCAACATTTTGTTCCGGATCCATCGGATTTGTAACCCCAAGACCTTTTGCAGTAGAAGGCATTAACTGCATTAAACCTAATGCTCCGACTTTTGATTTTGCATTGGGATTAAATCCTGACTCTTGCTTTATTAAAGCATTTACGAGTTTTTCGTCAACACCATGCTTTTTAGACATTCTTGACACTATGTCCTGAATTTTTTGTTTTGGGGAAAGTTTTTCCGCTCCGTTTGCCTGAGAGGTATATATATTAGCATTAACCGATTTTACCGGTCTGGTTAATAAATCTCCGAACTTTACCGATGCCGATTTTTGCAATACTTTATCAAATGATTGTACTTCTTTACTTATTCCGTTTACATTTTGGCTTGTAGTACTGTTTACGGGCACCCACTGATCATTGTATTTGTTGACATAATTGTTCATCTGAACAGCTCTTTGCATAGCATTCGAGTGTCCTGATGAAGCTAATAAACCTTGTAACATTGATGAAAACATTTATTTATAATCCTTTCATTATGTATATCGACACAAAATTTAATTTTTTTATTAATATGAATGAAATATACACTATATGGTTTAATGTTTTTTTTCATAAGGTCAAGTTTATAAACATCAGAGCATGTAAAATATAGCTTTTTTATCAGTTATATGATATGATTAACATAAGCATGGGAGAGTGTTCGGTGGATACAGAAAAATTAATTATTAATGAAGAAGATTTTGAGCAAGCACAAGTAATATGCAGTTCTATCAGCGATATTGATAAACGTAATCGTGCTGTTGCAAATGTTATTGGCGCTAAAATAGCAGTAAAGTTTTTCAGCGATGATAAATACAGTGTTGACGAATCAACGGGACTGCATAATATACCAAGTATTCTCGAGTCTTTTGATATATCTGATATTTATATAAATTCATCTTATATTGATGTTAGAGTGTATTTTTCGGAAGATGAATTAAGCGTTCCGAAAAAACATTTTGATTTGGATATTAAACCTGAAGCGTATATGTTTATAAAGCTAAATTCTGATTTATCAAGCGCAGCGGTTACAGGTTTTCTACGTCCCGACTATATTAATACAGATAATTTAAAAGACGAATATTATTACATCAATGAAGAAGACTTAAGTTCTTTTTACGATATAGAGGCTTATCTAAAGAATAAATTGGAACTATTCAGCGATGATAACAAAAATATCTACAAGTTATTAGAGAATTCGCTCAATGAAGATGAAGTTATTGAGCTGCTAAAAGATCTTATATTATCGCAAAAAGCGAGGATTTCTCTTTTGCAAGCAGTAAAAGCGCAATCTGTTTTCAATCTTATTTCTACACCGCAAGAAGCAGTTGAACAGGTTTTAAATGAAGAAACTGAAGTTGTTCCCGTAGAAGAAACACCTTCTGATAATGATGACTTTGAGAGTTTAATGGAAACTGAAATTGATGCTCCGATTGATGAAAATTCGGAAGAATCACTGCTTAATGCTTTGGAATATTCAACTGAAGTCACACCTAATATTGAGTCATCTGATGAACAAACAAGTGAAGGAATTCAAGTTCCGGATAATGAAGAACAAATAGATGCTTTGTTTACGGGAGAACAACAAGGAATTCCCGCAAAACAAAAGAAAAAATCAAACGGTTTTTTAAGTTTGGTATTAATATTAACCATTATATGCGGCGGCGGATATTGGTGGTACACAAATATATACAATGCAAACAATGAATTACCGTCACAGCTTGAATCATCAGAGGATATAAATTCTATATCTTCAGAGGATAACAATGAAGTTTTACCGCCTGAAAAAACAGAAGAAGCAATGCCAAATGAAACTGTAAACGACAGTAAAACACCAGTTCAAAATAACGAAGCGGCAAATTCTGTTTCAATTCCTGCTATAGAACAAAATTTAGATGCATCGGTTCTTGTTTCTAACCTAAAAGTAGATTGGGAAGTTCCTGAAGGGTATGCATCTAACACCTCAGCTAAAAGGTATTTAATAAAACTCGGCAAAATTGTTCAGTTGAATTTGAAATCAGATCTTTTACTGTTAAACAAGCCTCCTATTGCAAACAGAATTACTGTTGAATTAAGGTTTAATCCTAATATTAGCAAGTTTGAGGTTGTAGGAATTCAATCTTCGAGCGGAGAAAAGAATGTTGATGAAACTATTCTTGATACTATAAAAGCAGCATTGAAAATGAGCTTAAGTTCAAACACGGAATCTTTTGGACATTTGCAAGGCAACCCGATATTAGTAATAAAATTATAATTAACAGAGAGTAAATAAATGGATAGAAGTAACAAATATTATAACATTATTGAGAATATGGTAAAAAATCACAGAAAGTTTTTAGGATACGAAGCGATTCTGGAAGATATTATTGATGATGTGTATTCTCACTCTGAAACAATTATTAGTACAATCGATAATCAAGATGTCATAAATGCTTATCTTCAAAAAGTAGTATCAACATCGATTATTACCGTGCCTAAAAAGCTTAATTTCCATAATGAACTAAAACATAGTAGAATTACTGCTGCTTCAGATATAAGTTCTTATGGTAAAAACTTAAATAAAACAGAAACCGTAAATATTTCACAACCTGTTTCTTCTCAAATAATACAGGAAGAAACATATACTCAAACAAATAATCCGGTTATAGAACAAAATAGTTTAGATAATTTAATACCGCAAGGGATTCCGGAGAAAAAAGCCGATCCGAATTTGGTTGATAAAATGATAAATTCTATCGACACTGATTCTGTGATGGAAATATCATCGACTGATATATCAGACAGTAGTATGCATACAGAAGATTTATCTGATATTAATAATATTGAAGATTTTGATATTGAAGACTTACCGCTTGAGCAAGAGCCTGTAGAAGAAGTAAAAGAAGAAGAAAGCATTTCTGAAACAGAAGTTGATGATAATATTCAAGAAAGCTTAGAAGTAGAGGACTTATCGCTTGAACAAGAAGTTTTCGAAGATAGTCAAGATACTGACTTAGGTTTTGATAGCGAGATTGAAGAGATTGCAGAAACGGAAGACTTACCGCTTGAACAAGAGCCTGTAGAAGAAGTAAAAGAAGAAGAAAGCATTTCTGAAACAGAAGTTGATGATAATATCCAAGAAAGCTTAGAAGTAGAGGACTTACCGCTTGAACAAGAAGTTTTCGAAGATAGTCAAGATACTGACTTAGGTTTTGATAGCGAGATTGAAGAGATTGCAGAAGCGGAAGACTTACCGCTTGAACAAGAGCCGGTTGAAGAAGAAGAAAGCATTTCTGAAACAGAAGTTGATGATAATATTCAAGAAAGCTTAGAAGTAGAGGACTTACCGCTTGAACAAGAGTCTGTTGAAGATATTGAAAATACTGACTTAGGTTTTGAAAACGAGATTCAAGAAATAGGATTTGAGGATTCATTAGAAAATTCTGATGATATACAAGATTTTAGCATTGAAGATACTGAATCTGAAAATTTGTCAATATCATCTGATGAACAAGAAGAGCTTATTGAAGAAAGCATTGACACTGACATTTTAGAATTAAATGATAATATCGACATACAGTCTGTATCAGAAAATGAAATTGCAGAACCAGATAATTCAGATTTAGAACAAAAAAAGAATATTGAGTTTAAAGCGGTTGATTATTCTGTATTTAACTATACCCCAAGAGAAGCAGACAGTTATTTGGATGAAAAAATAATTGCTGACAAACTTGTTGATTTGAATAAAAATAAACCTGAGCTTAATATTTTAAAAGTTTATGATTTAAAATATAAGAAAAATTTAACTATTGATAGTATTGCAGAACAGCTTAATATTGATACACAAACTGTTGTAACAGCATTAGATGAGATGATTAAGCTTGTATAATAGGTGTTTGGTTATATGCAGTGTCCCAAATGTAAAAAAGAAATAGAACAGAATGCAATAAAATGCAACCATTGCGGAACAAAAGTTGCATCTGTTTGTAAACATTGCGGAGCATTAAATCCTATAAGAGCGACAGAATGCTCTAATTGCAAAAACATACTTTTAAAAATTTGCTCTGAATGCGGAAGTGCAAATTTGCCGGAATCTATTCACTGCAGAAAATGCGGAGCAATTTTTAGAGATGAAGTTTCAAGACATTCGCAAACAATAAAAACGGAATATAATCCCGAAACTTTTTCTCAACAAAAAGTTAAAGCCGGATTATCAGATGCAATAAAAGACGCTGATTCCTCGATAATTTCAATCAAAGGGGAGAGCGGTTCCGGTAAAAATCTTATCCTTAGATATGTTATCAATGAATTAAAAAATGCAAAATTAATTTGGCTCTTGGGAACTTGTACTCAAATAACACAGCTTTCCCCTTTCGGATATTTTCAGGATGTCCTGTTAAACTTTTTTAATATAAATAACTTTTGTCCTGATACACTGCAATTAAAAAAGAACTCTATAAGGTTTTTTAAACAAGATTTTCCGACTCTTTCAAATTCGGAGATATTAGATTTATTGAACTTTTTGTATCCGGAAAATATTGATAAATTTGAAAACATTTATCAAAATAAAGCAAAAATGTTTATTATGATGAAAAAAGTTTTTTTAACTATAGTAGAAAAAGTTAAAACAATTTTTGTCATTGATAATTTTGAGTACATTGACGGAATGTCGCTTGATTTTTTAAAAGAACTTTTAAAAGACGAATATATATTACAAAGATGTAAATTTATAATAATTTCAGAAGATCTAAATCCCGGCATGGGTAAAATTACATCTCCCCTGTTGAGTGCTGAAAACTATAAAGATTTTGCAATTGCTTCGTTTTCAGAAAGCCAAACGGAAGCTTTAATCACTCAGTATAGAGATATTACACCTTCAAAAGAATTCATGAATATTACATCTAAAAATTGCGGTGGCAATCCTGCGTTTATAGAACAGATGGTTATGCTCTATAAAGATTTAACTCGCAACAATTTAAAATTTCTGGCTTACGACACTATCGAATCAGTAATGGAAGTAAGATTAAGTATTCTAAGACAAGAAGATATAGAATCATACAGACTATTAACAGCTATGGCTGTGCTGGGTTCAAAGTTTTATCCTGCTATGCTCGAAAACTTCGATAATATAGCGCAGCAAGAATTCGAGAGAATTATTGAAACACTGGTAAGCAAAGGATTTATTAACAGAATTAACAATTTATCTTTTGAATTTAAAAGCAAAAATATTTGGAAGGCGATAGTTGCTATTGTAAAAAATGATGACATTTTTGAAGAGATTATTAACAGCTTATATGAAATTTTAAGCATTTATAAACAATCTTCAATAGCCTTGTTAGGATATATAGTCCAGAAATTAAATAACAATGACCGATCTTTTGAAATATGGACAATGTTGATGAAACAGGCAACCTACATTGGTGACATCGGTTTGTATATTATTGCTCAAAAACAATCACTCAAACTTATAGAACATAAAAACAGCCCATATTACCAAAAGATAAAAAAGAATATTTATACAAGAGTCGGAAAACTTCTTGAACCGATAGATCACGTTTCCGCATTTGATTATCTTCAAAAAGCAGTCATGATGCTTGATGACAGTGAAGAATTTGAGCATATTGATTTATTAGGATATTTAGCATCGGCTTCTATGAAAATGGGAAATTATTGGGGAGCAATTGAATGTGCCGATAATGTGCTTGAAAAAATGACAGATGATATGGAATTGGAAACTGCGCTGATTAAATCAAGAAAAGTTCGTCCAATGGTTTGTCTTGGCAATTACGGACAAGCCGTCAATTTAATTGATAACGAAGTTATGCCGATAATTCAAAAATATTTAGCAAAGGGAAAAAATCTGCCTGTAATATCTGCTGACGAATTGTATGATTTGTGGTTAGAAGTGTATTTTGATTTAGCGGAAGCTTTGACTTTGCAAGGCGATAACCGAATGTTTGATATTATCAAGCTTATTTTTGATATTGTAGAAAAGAATAAAATTACCGATTCATCTGTTTTGTGCAAAGTTCACCTTGCTCTGGCACTTGCTAACACTATTAAAGGTGATTTGCAGACCTCAGAAAAAATACTGGATGACATATTAAAAGAATTCTCACTTGATGATATGAACTCTTTTATTGTTTCAAGATGGAATTTTATAGACATAATTAATAAATTTATAAAAAAAGATTATGAAAGTTTAACACCGGAATTGTTTAATGTCGTTTCTTTTGCAAATAATATAAATGATAATTTTACTAAAAATATACTAAAAACACTGTTTGCTAAAATACTACGTGATAAAAACGAAACAAAAAGAGCATTAGAAATTTTAGACGAACAAGTTGCATATTTCGCAAAAGAAAAAGTTGCAACGGGTGTTCTTGTGTCTTGGTACTTGATTGCAAGAATTAAACTTGTAACCAAAGGAACACAATTTGCTCTGGACATTTCTACTAAAGCACTTGATATTGCGCAAAGCCCAAATATTAACAATTATTACTTTATATCTTTATTCAACAGACTAATTGGTGAAATATTTATAGCTAAACAAGATTTTGAATCAGCAAAAGTTTACATTGAAAAATCTATTTTTGTTGCAAAACAATTTGATTTACAAGATTTGCTTGTAAAAGATTACCTGCTTTATGCAAAATACTTCCAAGAACTTGCTCTTCCTAAATCATCACTCAGAGCTGCATATATAAAACAAGCTCTAAAAATGTACCAATTTGCAAAAAGCTTACCTATTGTCGACTCACATCCGCATCTGATAAGGAGAATTAAAGAAGACTTATCCGTGCTGACTTCATTCTGCAAACTTAACGGTATTGTACTAAAAAGAACAGCTAAGTAGCATAATCATCAGGGTTTCCCGTATAATCAGCTATAACACCTTCTTCAATAGGTGCATTACCTTCTATTGGAATTGCTTCATATCCGTTTACAGTGTTTTTATATGCAATTGCCCTGCGATTTAATTCATCTATCGCCAACGGCCCTGTTAAAACTTCTATTACTTCGCCATTTGTATCATATATTTTTAATCTGGGTATCTCAACACCCATAGGTGACTTAAATCCCATTAAAGATATTTTTCCGTATTCGCCAAATCCGTCTTTGATAGCAAAATACACTTCTTTTAAATCTTCACTTTCTAAACACGAAAGCGCTACGTTATTACAAGTTTCTCTTTGTACCCAATCCTGAACAGTTTGAGTTTCTTCCATAAGCTCTAATAACTGCTCTCTTGTTGCACGAATTCTTCTGAATAAAGGATCACCACCCCTGCCTACAGCAGTAGGACCTTTTTCTCTCGGGCCTCTTATTTTATAATTAGCCTCATCAATTACTTTTCCGCTTGATTCAGACGATTCCTGTTCATTATTTGAATCTTGGTTTTCTTCTCCTGAATTTTTAATTACTTCAAAATCTTCTGACATTAATTAATTCTCCTTATAGATCTTTTATCGGCATATTTTTTGAAAACTTTAGGATAATATGCTTTAAAATAAAAAAATGTTACATTTGTTTACATGATTAATAAAATTATAGTATTATTTAAGTATGTTACCGAAAGATTACAGATTAAAAAAACGTTCAGCTTTCACAGCTACATATAAAACAGGAAAAACACTGCATAAAGACGGCATTACTGTTTTTATCGGAAAAGAAAAACCAAATGAATATCCTACAAAAATCGGTTTTGTTGTTAGTAAAAAAATTCATAAAAGAGCTGTTAAAAGAAATCGAATAAAACGACTTATGAGAGAAAGCTATCGACTGCTTATAAAAGAAGGAGCTGTTTCTGATAAATATATATCATTAATTTTTGTAGCTTCTTCTAAACTGCTGAATATGAATTTTAAAGAAGTAGACAATGCAATGCGCAAATTGGTATATAAATTATGATTGACGGAATAATTACACCTGCACTGCGTGATATAGATTATCTTACACCGGCAGCACCATATCCGGTTACACCTTCCGGCTTGACCGTTCACCAAAATCCAATCTACAGGTATTCTATTCCGACAGACGAACAGCCAACACTGCTTATTGCAGATTATATTACTGACCACAACGGAAATTTTATCGTTCCCGGATACTATCAACTTGCTCTATCCGATGACAGAGAATTTTTATACTTAATTGAATCAAAAGATCTAAAAGCCGTTATTCCAGTATTTAAAATTGCAGAAAATGAACGTGAAGTTCGCAAAATGTACGCAAAGACAAAAGAACTTACTAAAGAAGAAAAAAAAGAACGTGCTAAAAAGAAGCGTAAAGATAAAATACAAGAAGTGATAAATAAAAAATACGCTAAAACAGGAGCAACACCTCCGCAAGAATATATTCACATGCAAGCAACAATAGAATACGTCAAAGACGGCGGATATTACTTAATTATGTACGAAAGAGGATTTATCAGAGCTTGGGGGGCGATAAAACGCTGACTATATTAGCTGTAAAGCTATTGCAGGCATTTGATTCGCTGTTGCTAAAAGTGTCGCACACGCTTGCTGCAGAATTTGGTATCTGATATAATCACTGGAAACTTTGGCAATATCAGCATCTCTTATAGTAGACATTGAAGATGTCAAACGATTTGAATTTATTTCTGCAAGTTCCAATGCGCAGTCAAGTCTGTTTTGAGATGCTCCTATTCTTACTTGATATTCTGATACATTATTAAGCATATCATCTATTTTATCCAAACATTTTGAATCCCTTATATCCCAATTATTTATCTCTGCTATCTGACTTAAGTCCATCGTCATGTCCACCCCTATTTGTGAACTTTCTGAGCCATCTATGCCAACCTGAAGATAAACTGTTTTCGGAATTAAATTCCCTTCAGTATTATATTCTCCAAATAATTTTATATCATTAAATTCAGCATTATCTTTAATTCTGCTTATTTCATCCACTCTTGCTGATATTTCTGCTTTGATTGCCTTTATAGAAGCTTCACCATACGTACCGTTTGATGATTGCTGGCATAAATCTCTGATTCTTGATAAATGCTTTGCTATCAATTCAGCATTGCTGTCTGCCGTTTCAAGCATATTTTGACCTATTAAAATATTGTCTGAAGCTACATCCCATGCTCTTAACTTTGTCTCCATATTTTTCATCATTGCATAATTTGCCGGATTGTCTTTTGCGTGATTCAATTTATACCCTGTAGTCATTTGTTCAATTGCAGTATCTAATCCTTTCGTTGCTTTCGAAAGGTTACGCTGAACTATTAAACTTGACATATTTGTTCTTAAGCTAATCAATTCTTACACATATCCATATTTGAGGTAAATCAGTTAGGCAAAAATCCGGTAATTAACAAAGTGTAAATTCAGATACAAATCCATTTTGTACCAAATATATATTCCACATTTTAAGAAAACTATAACACTTAAAATAAAATCTTTTACAATGTTTTACACATTAAAAAGGGGCGATTCATAAATGAATCGCCCCTTTTAATGATTTTAAGCTTTTACTATTTAGCTAATTTCTTTATAGCAAGAACCAGTCTTGATTTCTTTCTTGCAGCGGTATTTTTGTGTAAAACACCTTTTGAAACAGCTTTGTCACATAATTTGTAAACATTTGAAATTGCTGCATTTAATGCATCTTTATCAGAGCCTTCCGCTAAAGATAATGCTTTCTTCAATGCTGTCTTGATTTCAGATTTTACTGCTACGTTTCTTTGTCTGTTTGCTTCTGCAATAAGAACTCTTTTTTTTGCTGACTTAATGTTTGCCATTTGTATTTCTTCCTTTCACTGAGGTGCAAGTTTAAAGTTAATGACTCTCTAAACCGCTGCCAAATCACTTGAGGATAGTGAGTACCTCAATTATAATAACAACATAATTTGTTGTAAAGAGGAAATTTTTTCTCTTGATTAAATCTTTAACTAAAATTTAAGAGAAATTTATGAACTGCAAATGCATATAAAACACCATATAGTGCACCCACAAACACTTGCATTGGCGTGTGACCTAAAAGTTCCTTTAACTTTCCGCCGGCTTCAGCAAGATCTTGCTTATAAATATCCATTATTATTCTGTTTAAACAAGCTGCCTGTTTACCGGCAGCACGTCTTACACCTGCCGCATCATACATTACTATACAAGCAAAACCGATTGATATAGCAAATTCAATTGAATGAAATCCGTTTATCAATCCCACTGCCGTCGACAATCCCATCACACCTGCTGAGTGCGAACTTGGCATTCCTCCTGTTGTTGTAAATAATCTTACATCTATTTTTCTCTTTATTATTAAAAACACCAAACACTTTATAATCTGCGCTGTTAATATTGCAGAAAATGCAGTAAATATTACTTCATAACCTGTATTTAATATTTGTGACCAATCCATCTGTTATTCCTCTTACTCAGCTATACGAGATTGCAGTTTGCCTAATATTTCATTAAATATATGCGAATTATACTTTCCAATTATACCATAACATTCTTGAATTAGCTTATTAAACTTGTCTTTTGCTTCTTTCAATCCAAACAATGATACATAAGTAAGCTTACCGGAAGCCTTGTCTTTTCCCATAGTCTTGCCCATTTCTTCAAACGTAGATATCTCATCCATAATATCGTCATATATTTGAAATGCTAAACCAAATTTAGTCGCAAATAAATCGAACTCTTCAATTGTCTTATCAGAAGCACCTGCCGCAATTGCACCTACTCTTACCGCAAGCTTGAATAATACTGCCGTCTTATTCAAATGTATAAAACCTAATGTTTCTTGCGGTGTCATTCCGAAATTACCTTTTTCAGATTCTATATCTACAACCTGACCTGCTATTAAACCGTATGCCCCTGCAAACTTTGTATATTCATGTAAAATTCTGACTATCTGTTCTGATGATAAATCAGTTGACTTTTCGATTATTAACTGCGGTGCAAATGTTAAAAGAGCATCACCTGCCAAAACAGCATTTGCTTCACCAAATACCTTGTGATTTGAAGGTTTTCCCCTCCTAAAATCATCATTATCCATACAAGGTAAATCATCATGAATTAAGCTCTGCACGTGAAGCATCTCGATTGCGCACGCTGACGGTAAAACTTTATTTATATCACAACCCAGAAGTCTTGCCGTTTCAATGCACATTACAGGTCTTAAACGCTTTCCGGGAAGCATTAATGTATATTTCATTGCATTGAAAATATCTTCCGGATAGCACACCTCTATATACTCATCCAATTTTCTATCTACAAGTTTAATCAATTCTTTCATCTTCCAAATCCTTATATATTCTTTGTTTTTGAGTATTTCTTGCACTTTGGCGTTTTCTTGAACTTATCTTTACAGCTGTTTCATTGTTATATTTTTTGTGAGCTGATTCTGTTTTTGTTCCCTGATTTTTAACTTTTTCTTTATATTCTTTCGCTTCCGCAACAAATTCCAAATAGCTCTTATACCTTGTTTCATCAACTTCATCAATATGTTCTTTTACTGCACAACCATGCTCGTTTATATGTAAACAATCCTGAAATTTGCATTCTTTTCTGTATTTATTTATCTCCGGAAATAATTTATCCACATCGTGCGGTAAAATAAAATCAAACTTTAAATTACTGAATCCGGGTGTATCAACAATTCTTGTATTATTGTCTATTGTAATAATTTCACAATGCCTTGTTGTATGAGTTCCTCTTTGAGTCTTATCACTAACCTCTTTTGTTCTTAGATTTAATCCGGAAACACTGTTTATTAAACTTGACTTTCCGACACCGGAGGAGCCGCATAATACGGACGTCTTACCCTGCAAAACCTCCCTGAACTCTTCTATCCCTAATTTTTCAAGTGCCGAAGTAAACAGTATATCATACCCTAATGGCTCATATATCGAAAATACCTTCTCTATAATTTTGTCGTCAAATGATAAATCATTTTTATTGAAACAAAGAACTGCACTTATATCATAATATTTAGCAAATGAAATATACCGATTTAATTGTGAGAAACTTAATTCAGGCTCTTTTACAGCAGAAATAATAATTATTTGATCAACATTTGAAACAGACGGTCTCGGAATATAATTAGTCCTATCTAAAATTTTTGAAATTGCACCGTTTTCAAATTCTGCAAAATCCCCTACATAAACGCTCTGCTTAGTTTTTTTTAATACTTCTCTAAGCTTGCATTCATAACTTTTTCCATCATAATTTACATAATAAAAATCAGAATGAATTTTGTATATCTGCCCAATGCTCATAATATAATTCTATCATAAAGTTTATACATATATCTCATCTGAATATATGCAAAAAAAAACTTCTCTTATTGAGAAGTCAGGAAAATTAAATAGGAAGGGATTTAGGGATTTAATCTTTTTATTTACATCTTACATATATATAAAGTATATAAAAATTTTTCAATTTCACAACTCTTTAAAATCGTTACAAAACTTAACATCATTTATAGCTTTATTAACTTTTGTAACAATTTTTTTTAAATAACAGAAATTCTCTAAAGTTTTTAAAAGAATATGCCGTTAATAATATTGAACTGGGAAAACAATATAAGGACTTTTTTAACAAATGGGACTTTCAGCATCACAGGCAAGATTATTAAGCTTAACAGCAAGAATGCATGATATTGAGTATTCAGCTCAAAATATCATGAATAAAAAGGTTGAGCTTGCTACACAAGAAGATACTGCTTATCAGAGATATTGTGATGCGTTGGATTCTAAAAAAATTCAAGTAGCATTTGCAAACGGCACAACTACAAGTTACGTAGATGCAAATTTTGCTAATGTTTGCACTTTTGATGAAACAGGAAACAGAAGATGTCAATATGCGTTAACTGATGCAGAATCAGGGAAAATGATTGTTGATAGTACTGTTCATGAAAATTATGAAGAATATCAAAATGATAAATACAGTTTTGCTTGGGCAATGCTGGGATTTTCCGATAGCGGAGAGAGCTCAGATTTTAGCTGGAGCGATAATTACGGAAATAATGTAGGTTCAATTAACGCAGGTGACGGTGATGAGGCAGCTGACGGGCATTATATTATGCTTATGACAGATGTTGAAAAAATTGTATTTGACAGACATAAAGATGATTCAACATATCCAAAATTAAAAGCATCATATGATGAATATCAGGAGGCATTGCAAGGTGATGACTTATCAAGTCAAAAAGAGGCTATGAAAAACTTTAGGGAAGCATTATACAGCTATCCTGCTTTAAGAGCTGAAATTTACGATTTGATGAGAGTAGAAAAAACTGATGACAAAGAAGCTGATTTAACTAACAAGAACTATAAGAGCGGATTTCCTGAAAGTTTTGATGAATCATTAACAAGGGAATTTGACTACTATTTACACTTGTTTGAAGGTATTCAAGAAGCAGGCGGCTGTGTATCCGTAACTGATTTTTCCAACAAGTACGATAACGATAATGACTGGTTCAATACAGTAATTAATTCAGGCAGAGCTGTACTTAATATATACAAAGACAAAGGTAACGAAAAAGGCTGGGTAGAAACCAGTGTTGCAACAACTACAAACGAAAATTACTTACAGTCCAATAAAAGTAATATTGAATTAAAGAAAATTGAAGCAAAATACGAACATGAGCTTGAGGTAATTAAGCGCAAAGATAGTGAATATGACAAAGATTTAACCAAATTAGAAACTGAAAGATCTGCTTTAAAAACAGAAGAACAAACTTTAAAAACAGTTATAAAAGAAAATATTCAAAGAAATTTTAAAATATTCAGTTAAAACAACAACATAAGTTTTAAATATTCAGGTTTTATGTGTATGACCTGATATTTATATGCAAATTTCCCTTTTCCCATTTTCGCCTGAAAGCTGAATTCAGGCTTTTTTTATGTATTATATTCTTCAATATCGGTTGTAGTGAATTTATAAACCTCTAAAGTTTGTGAAAAATATGAAGGATGCAAACCTGCTTTTTCTTTCAGAGAATTCAAAAATATTTCTCTGTCAGGCAGTTGTTCCCAAACAATCGGCAGATAAGCAGCTCTTATATCATTTTTTGAAATAATTATTCCGTACGGGTATATTTTTGATAATAAATCTTTTTCGTCTTTAAATTTAATACGCTCAATATCTGATAGTATTGAAACAGATACTTGCAGATTTTCTAACTCATCAATATTTAAAGGATTAAATCTGGAATCCTGAAAACCTGCATTCTTAGCATTTTCGATTAAATCAGTAATTAAAGGTCTTGTCGGATAGACTGAGCCTACACACCCTCTTAAATGCCCGTCTTTTTTTATCGTAACAAAAGATGCCCCATACTCTAATAATACAGGCGGTATATTTGAAGGCAAGAATTCTTCTTCGTTTAATGCGTGAACTATACTCTCTCGAATTATATCTGTAATATACTGTTTATAATACGTTTCTATAAATAGATTTCTTTTATTCGGATACAAAAACCAAGCACCATAGCCGACAACCTTTTCAACTTCTCCTGTTACATCTCCTGAATTATACATCTCCGTTCTGATTAATGAACTTTCATTGTTATTTGCAAATTCTAAAAGTCCCTTTATTCCGGTAAGTCCGCAAGCTTGACCTTTTTGAAAACAATCATTTTTCCCTGTTTCTATTATTATTGCAGTGTATGCATCTATCTGTCTGCATTGTTCTTGCGTGTAATTATGACTTAAATCGGACGTTATAATGAATGAAGATGATTCCCAATACTCAGAGATAATATCAGCAATCAAATGATAATCGCATCTGCCTGTAAGAATCGGCACAATCCTTATTTTTTTACCGAGTTTTTTTAAATTTTTTACAAAGTCTAATGCATTTTGTCTTTGAGGCATAAATATATTTTGTAAAAAAGGAATTTGCACTTCTATTGAGTATTCTTCTTTAAAAGGAACATCGGAAACAATGCAAGGATATTTTGATGCAATTTCTTTTATTAATCTGTTATTAACTTCAACACTTCCAAGTGGTGTATCAAAATATGTGTATTCAGGCATTGCTATGTTCGTAAATGTTTCACAATGTGACGGAGAAATGATAAAAATATTTTCACTCGGTTCTAAACATTGATAGGCAGACATTGCCGCATGTCCCGAATATTGGTACCCTGCATGTGGAACAATTATTGCTTTTGATTTATATACAACTTTTTGAGGTTCTTTGTATGAATCCAGTAATTTATTTAATTCGTCCGAATTATTAGGATAAAAACTTCCTGCAAATAAAGGTTCTCTGTTCATAAAAACATTATAAAATAATAATTAAATAATAGTAAATAGATTATTAAGCATTTTTAAAGTTCTTTTGCCGTTTCTTCAATGTATTGCCGTATAGCAGGTGTTATAAGTAAATCCGGCTCACTCATGCAGACTTCATCTAAAATAATTACACCTCTGCGCTTTTCTCCCGATTGAATATACAATAAACCAAGCATTATTTTATCGTAAATATTACTTGAAGCTTCGTATTCTTTAATTTTCGTTTGTACAATATTTAATTGGACATAACAATTTGCCAAATTTATATAATATTTAAAATTTAAGCCATAAGCTTTTAAAGCATCTTCAAAACAAACTCTTGCCATATCAGGATAACCAATATACATATATGTTTCACCTAAATTTGTTTTGAATACTGCTGTCGCTTGAGTATTCGGACTGAGCTGTATTGCTATTTTAAATTCCTGAATTGCAGCATAATAAATTCTGTCTTTTAAGTAATTAAGACCTACATTGTTATGAAAATAAGCATCTTTTCCTGCATCTATAGTATATTTATAAGGCTTTCTGTATCCTGCGCATATAAACATTGTAATTAATAAAAATAAACAAAAAAACTTTTTCATATCACTTTTTTAATGTTGTTTAAGTATTTGTCATTCCTCGAAAAGATCTAATTCTAAACCTTCGTACGCAAAAATCGCATCCTCTGATGCATATTCTTCTGCTAAAGTATCAAGTTTTTCATCATTATATCCCGGATCATAATGGAAGAATACAAGTTTTTTTGCACCTACTTGTTGTTTACAATCAAGAGCCATCTCAAAAGTTGAATGTCCGTATCCTTGCTTTGGTACATAAATACTTAAATAATCTTCTGTAGAGTATTGCGCATCGTGAATAATCAAATCACACCCTTTTGCAAATTTTACCAGCTTTTTGTCACCTCCGGGGTAGCTTTCTTTATCTGTTGCGTAAACAAGGGTTTTCCCTTTATAAGCTATTTTATAAACAAATACACCGTTTTGAGGATGTGCGTATGATTTATAACAAGTAATTACAACATCTTCATCTGTATAATCACCGTCTTTTAGGTCATTTACTCTTATCACTTCCGGAAGTTCTCCGGATTTGAATATTATATAACTTGTTTCATTCAAATCTTTAATTCGTAAATCAGATGCAATATCACCTAAATCTAGCGGAAATGATTTTGTAAACAATAGTTTTGATAATTCTTGTTCAAGTGTTTCATTATAATTTACACCGCCCAAAAGACTCATCCTTGTTGAAGACAAATGACAAGGACGGAAGAACGGAAATCCCTGTATGTGGTCAAGATGAATATGGCTTAAAAGAATAGAGCATTTTACAGGTGTTCTGTCCGTAAGAGTTGTTCCTGATTCTATATATTTTTGCATTAGTTCATTTCCAAGACTTATAAGACCTGTTCCTGCATCAAGAATAATTAAATGTCCGCCGACATGAACTTCAACACAAGATGTATTTCCTCCATATTTAAGGAAATCCTTGTCTGCTACAGGATAACTTCCTCTTACACCTCTGAATTTGATTTTAAATTCATCCATTTATATATCTTCCCTTCTTAATTCAAAACTTCCGTTTCTGTCACTTTCATCTCCGTATAAAAGCTGAGTTCCCATCAGTCTGATACGAGCGTGTGTTTGAATTTCTTTTAGATTTGTTTCTTTTAAGAATACATCTACCTTTACACTCTTTTTGCCTGAATTTATATTAATTACTCTAAATGCATTCGGGAATGAAACTAACGAAGGACACGCAACAACAAGCATATTATCACTTTGTATAATTTTTGCGGCATGATAATGTCCTTGCAAAACAACTATAGGATTAGAATGCGATTTCAAAATTCTTTTTAATTCATACTCATTTTCCATCTTATGATTCGGGCTTGAAAAAGGTTCCGTAACAGGAACATGAGTACAGAGTATTATTGTTTCGTTTTTATATTTGTTTAATTCTTCTTGAAGCCACTTAAGCTGATCTTCTGAAATTCTTCCGTTTGTAGTAATTTTATAATCGATAATTGAATCCAAACATATTACCCGATAACCCTTTTTGGGAGAAAACGCATAATAAATGTTTTTTTGTTTCATATTAGAATTATTTTCAACTAACATTGAGATGAATTTATCTTTTGTTAACGGTCCGTCTATACCGATATCGTGGTTTCCGTCTATAGCGTACCAAGGATAAATAAGTCTGTTTGCGTGATTTATAAAATGCTCTAATTCATTTGTTTTAGGTGTATTTATAAGGTCGCCCGTAAACATTACAAAATCGTATGCTCCTGAAGTATTTATCTGATTTATTGCATCATCAAGAAGTTCAGAAGATTTTTTTAACATCTTATAAGATGTATTATCTTCATACGATGAAAAATGAGCGTCACTTACTTGAGCTATTCTTAAATTATGATTGGCTGCACTGCTGATTTGAGAGCTGATTAAACACGCAACAGCTATCGTTAACACAAAATTAACAATTTTTGTAAAAAATGATTCTTTATTCTTTTTTTTGTAGCTCTCTTTTGCCATATTCTTTAATTATCATAATAGATTAAGGCTTTTAAATCAATAAAAATTTTACACTAAATATATGTTACAAAATAAAAAGTTGATTTTTATTAACATAGTGCAAAAAAAAAGGTTTTATGTTATCATAGACTCATCAGAACTTGGTTAGGAATATGAAAGGAGATTTACATGTCCAAAATTAAGGCGTTTTTATTATCTATCGCACTTTTTACAACAACAAGCGCTTTTGCATACTATAATTTTATTGGCGAAGTACCGCTTCCGGGAGGAACACAAGCTTCTCCGCAATTACAACAAGATACATTGTTCTCTGTAGGTGCTTACGGTTTAAGAATTGCAACTAAGGATTGTTTTACCGTTGCCATAACAAACACTGAAGTTTCTAAGCCTAAGAAAGGTAACACCTGGGAAGAAATTTGGACTTTAAAAGTATGCGAAAGAGAAGGCAGATTACCTATTGAATTTACTCAAAATGCAGACGGAACAGGTACTTTTGCTTTAGACTACATGAATATCAAATGGAGAACAGTAGGGGCTAAAAAATAGTACAGATTACCCTAATATATTGAGTTTTAAAAGGTGGGTAAGCGAAAGCAATCCCGCCTTTTTACATATAAAGGAGATTATTGTGAGTATAAAATTCGGAACAGACGGTTGGAGAGCGGTTTTAGGAAAAGATTTTAACGGCGAGAATGTTGAATGTCTAACTATTGCAATAGGAAAATACGTTGCAGATAATTTTGGATATGATAAGCCTATTCTTATAGGATATGACCCAAGGAAAAAAGCTGATGAATATGCGGGATTTACTGCAAATGTGCTTAAAGCAAAAGGTTTTCCTGTTTATTTTTCTTCCCGTGTTGTGCCGACACCTGTTTTAGCATATAATGCAAAACTTATGAACGCTTGTGCTGTTATGTTTACTGCTTCCCATAATCCTCCTGAGTATTTAGGGATGAAGTTTATACCGGACTATGCAGGCCCTGCGACAGAGGATATTACAAATGAAATTTTAGATAATCTTGATAAAGGTTTTCCGAGCGGAGAAAATGGCTCATTTCACAAAATTGATTTTGGCGGTAAATATTATGAACATTTGGAATCGCTTATTGATTTTGACAAAATTAAAACCCTCAAAACACATATTATTTATGACGGCTTATATTCAGCATCAATCGGGTACTTTGATGAACTGCTTACTAAAAAAGGAATTCCTTTTCAAAGTTTGCATTTGTACCACGATTTTGAATTTGGCGGCGGAATGCCGGACCCAAAACCTCGTTTTTTAAAAGATTTAATATCGAAAGTAAAAAACAATCCTAATTCAATTGGTGTTGCTAACGACGGAGATGCTGACAGATTCGGTGTAATAAATGAAAAAGGCGAGTACGTTTCACCAAACGAGATTATAGCAATACTTTTAAAATACCTGATAAAAAAAGGATACAAAGGCTCTGTTGTAAAAACAGTAGGCTCAAGCCTTTTAATTGATGTTATTGCGGAAAAACTTGGGGTGAATGTAATAGAAACAGCAGTCGGGTTTAAGCACGTTGGTGAAGCAATGAGAAATAATCAGGTTATAATCGGCGGTGAAGAATCAGGAGGTTTAAGTATTCAAGGGCATATACCTGAAAAAGACGGTTTGATAGCAAATCTTCTTATTCTGGAGGCTATGGCTGATAGCGGAAAAGCTTTATACGAGCTTCAAGAAGAATTGTATGAGCTTGCGGAAACAAAATTTTATACAGACAGAATTGACCTTAAGCTTGATAACTTAGACGAGATAAAGCCTATTATTGAAAAAGTCCAAACATTTAAAACCATCGGAAAATACAACATAACTTCTTTTGATACAAAGGACGGTGTTAAAATGATGCTCGGACAAAAAACCAAAATTCTTGTACGCCCAAGCGGAACAGAACCGCTCTTGAGAATCTATTTTGAAACAAACAGCGAAGAAAAACTAGAGTATCTGAAAGAAGAATTTGTAGTATAGAGGGTAAATATTTTTTGAGCAAAATAGCTCCCTCTACCATCGGGAGAGGGTTGGTGTGTTGGGTCAATATTAGTATGAATTTTTGGTGCAAAAAATTGCACCCTACAAGCCTTTCTCTCTCCCGACGGGAGAGGGAAGAATATCAAGTTGAAAGCGTAAGCTTGAAACTTAGATATTCAGGTGAGGGGTTAGCCAATTTTAAACACAATCAATCCCTCTACCTTTGGGAGAGGGAGCAGTTGTAGGCGAAGTATGAGCCGTACAAATGCGGGTGAGGGGTTAATATTTCTTAAAAATTGTCCGATAAATGACTTCGCAAACACCGTCTAAATTATTATCCACCTCATTATTCCAAAATCTTAAAACTTTGTATCCTTTATTTTCTAAAAATTCAGTACGGAGTTTATCTTTTTCTACGTTTTCTTGTTCGTTATGCTGCCCACCGTCAAGTTCAATTATCACATTATGTATTTCGCAAACAAAGTCTGCTATATAATTTCCGATAGGTACTTGCCTGCGGAATTTAAGACCATAAAATTGATTATTTCGTAAAATATTCCATAAAACTTTTTCTTGTTCTGTCATATTTTTACGGAGTATTTTTGCTTGATTTAGAGTCGTGCTTTTGTGTTTCATAGTTTTATTATACCATGATTAACCCCTCACCCATTTTTCTAAATTCGCTTACGCTCATTAAGAAAAATTACCCTCTCCCGTCGGGAGAGGGCTAAGAAACAGGAAGTGAAAATCATCACTTCCTATTTTATATATTTATCCTAAAGGGCATGTTTTAATAATGCTTTTTCGTCACGAGTACCCTGTTCAAACCATCTGCTCTCAAATATTCTCTCAGGCATAGGTACAAAATCTTGCATATCAAAGGCTGGTTCACCTACCAAGTGGTTTTTCAATAAATCTATTCCTGAAGTATATTCATCACCCACCAAAACAATTTTGTTGTCAATAGCGAGAGCTTTGTTCTTTACCGTACAACCAAGAACACCCTTTGTATTTTTAGATTTAATATGTGCAATTTTTCCTCCAATTTTTTCCAAATACCCTAATAGAATATCTAACATTGGAATTCCTGCTGCACCATAAGTTTCTTTTGCTCCTTTTGCCATAGAAACAATTTCTTTTTCTGAAAATTTTGCGGTAAAATTCTGTCTGTTTGCTGTGTTGTAATTGTTGTTGTTTTGTATTCTTTGTACTTGCATATTTATATCCCTTTCGCATGCCATATTATATTATATAACCCGTAAAAATAAAATTTGCTAATGTATATAATTAACAAAAATATTATATAATATTGGTATGAACAATGAGCTTTTGGAAACGATTAAATTAGTCCCTAATCAACCGGGGTGCTATATATACTATAACAAAGATAATGAGATTATCTATGTCGGAAAAGCCAAGAATCTTAAAAGACGTGTTTACAGTTATTTTCATAAACAACACGACAGCGTTAAGGTTACAGTTCTTGTCTCTCAAATTGAGAGAATGGAATATATTATTACTGATTCCGAGGTTGAAGCTCTTATCTTGGAATCTCATTTAATAAAAAAACACAAACCCAAATACAATATTCTTTTAAAAGATGATAAAAAATATCCTTATTTTTTGATTACAGATGAAGATTTTCCTCGTATCCAAGTAGTCAGGAAGAAAAACTTAAATCCTGATAAAGGCAGATTCTACGGGCCTTATACAGATGTAGGCGCAATGTATGCAACGCTTGATTTCCTTAAAAAGCTGTTTCCGCTAAAACAATGCAAAACCCCAAAATTTTCTAATCGTCCGTGTCTGTATTATCACATAGGTAAATGTCTTGCACCTTGTCAAGGGAAAGTTACACCTGAAGAATATCAAAAGTTAATCAGACAAGTTGAACTGTTTTTAAGCGGAAAACAAACAGAACTGCTCAAAGAAATACAGGCACAAATGGTTAAATATGCAGAAAGTGAGCAGTTTGAAAAAGCCGCTAAAATGCGTGACAGCTATAATGATTTGCTTAAAACTCTTGAACGACAAAAAGTTGTTTATGAAAACACAAAGCTTAATGAAGATATACTTGCGTGTGTTTATGAAGACGGAATTTTTGTTATTGTAATAATGATGATTAGAGAAGGACGTTTGATTGATAAAAAAGATTTTACATATTTCGTTGATAATATTGATAAAACAGAATACATAGAAACCTTCTTTACTGATTATTATTCAAATTTGAAGCTTGAATTTCCGGATAAAATTATATCAAAAGACCTTGAAGAAGTCGGTAATAAAGAGCTTTTTCAAGATTGGCTGAAAGTTATATCTGGCAAAAAAATTATGATAAACTACGGAAATGGCAGAGGTAAATACGGAGAATTGTATGAACTTGCGCTAAAGAATGCATCAAACACATTAGAAAATGCCAAACTCAAAAAAATGGCGCAAATTCGTGATGATTTTAATGAAGTTGGCTCATTCTTAGCAGAAAAGCTTCATCTTACAAACTTTCCGAACAGAATTGAATGTTATGATATATCTCACATACAAGGAACAAACACCGTTGCATCAATGGTCGTATTTCAAAACGGTCTGCCTAAAAAGACTGCTTATCGTAAATTTAAAGTTCGAATGACAGAAGGTAAACCTGATGATTTTTTATCAATGAAAGAAGTTTTAACACGACGACTAAAACGTCTTGGAGAACCCAAATGGGAAAAACCTGATCTAATCATTATAGATGGCGGAAAAGGTCAATTATCCAGCGTTATGCAGATTGTGGAAGGGGCAAATATAGAAGGGGTTAAAGATATTGATTTTGTATCACTTGCAAAAAGAGAAGAAGAAGTTTTTTTACCCCATCAGTCAAAATCAATACTGCTCCCTCGTGACTCTAATGCACTTTATCTGATACAAAGAATTCGTGATGAAGCGCATCGTTTTGCAATAACATTCCACAGAGAACTTAGAGGAAAAAATGCTCTAAAAGATAAGAATTAATACTTTATTTGTTGCGTACATAAACCTTTACGGGGCAAGGTTTACTTATAATAAAACTATATATTTGATAAATTAATCTAAGCATAATAATCTAACCTCTTTTTATTTTGAATATTTTCAGCTTGCGACTTAATAGATTTTGCCTGTTTGGCAACTCTATAATCCTGTTCTGAAGGATCTGACGGAGCCATTGCAGATTTAATAACGGTATTTGCTTGATCTATTGTTTCCTGAGGATTTTCTTTGTTAAGACTTGGCATCTTAATGGATACATGACCAGATACCGGAATACCTTCAGAATTTCTTTCAATAACAATAGGACCGCCAAGAGAACCTGCAGCTCTCTTGTGAGCTGCTTCATGTGCATAAATTTCCGCATAATTCTTACGTATTAAAGCCTGTTTTTGTTGTGCTTTAAACATCGGAATACTCATTAAGTCCATACACTACCGTTCCTTTAGGAATTTCCTTCACCCATTACTCTATAATTATAAAGTATTTCATAACTTTTTCAAGTGGTTATGACAAATATATTATGCCTTTTATTTGTTATTTGACATAAAATGTTACATTTACATTTGAATATACTTTTATTACACCTGCAGAGATTGATGTTGAAGGCATTGCTTCATCTGCCGTATCATTTGAAGCCCCAAATGCCATAGCTTTTGCCATCATAAGTCTGGGAGCATTATATGTTTTATTTTCAGAACAGCTTATATTCATTGATTTTATCCCGTCTAATACGGAACCTGTATGCTTTGCTGCAATAGATGCTCTTGTATTGGCTTTTTTTGTAGCTGTTTCAATTAAAGAGTTACACTGAGATTCATAATTGGATATTGAAAAATTTAATGAATCTATATTTGTTGCTCCGGCTTCTGTCGCCTTATCTATCATAGAACCGAGTTTATCTATAGACTTAGTTCTTACCGTTACTCTATTTGAAACTTCATATTTATCCAATATTTGTTTTTTATCTTTGTATATATATATTGGTGAAGCATTGTAGTTAGAAGTCTTTATATAATCTCCGTTTGAAGTATTTATCATTTCTTTTAATATATTATATATTTTTTCGGAAATATCTTTATTCATCAATGAAGCTTTTTGCATGGATTTTGAGTCTGTAGTTTTTACGGAAAATGAAAGTTCTGCAGTATCCGGTGCAACTTCTGCTTCGGATGATGTTGAAATAGATATAGTACCTTTTTCTTTTTCGACTGTTTGAGTAACGGCTTGAGTTGCCAGCATTGAACCTGTTAACACAGAAAGAACTGCAATCATTGCTATAAATTTTTTCATAATATTATTCTCCTTATTTTTCTACACCCATATTATCCGTAACGCCATCTTTTGTTTTAACCTTTATTGTTTTTAAATATTTTTGGCGTTCTCTGATTTTCATTAAAGTTTCAACATCCATCTGATGAATTTTTCTTCTATATTCTAAAAGTTCTTTTTCTTTTATAATTTTTTGTTCAGCTTTTTCAAGTTTGCGCTTATCTTTTACTTCTTTTTTTGCCTGCTTTGCATCAAACTCAATTTCAGATATAGGTTTTACATCATATTCTTCCGCAAGTCGATATCCGACAATGGAGATAGGGAACCCTGCTCCGCTTAATGTTTCCAATTTTGCGGATTCATTGTTTGTGTCAATGCTCCATGTCCCTAAAAATTTGGGCTGCTCTCCGGTATAAGCGTACGCACTTACTATAACTCTGTTGTCATTATTAGCATCAAATCCAATCGGATATATATCCCATCGAACATCATCCATATTTACGTTTTTAGTCCCCTGCCAATAATATGATATTGCCTCTCTTAATGAAGTCAAGTTTTTTGCTTCACCTTTATTAAAATCGTATACCCACAAATCCGTTTTCCAAATACCGTCGTGTTTATATCCTATCTTTTCCTTTATCAGTAATTTTGTATTGTCTGAAGAAAAGTCAATGGGGGTAAGAGTTCTGAACATAAACTTTTTATCAATATCTTTACTTGTTGTCAGCAAAGGTTTAGGCTCTTTATTTACAACATTAGCCCTTTGAACTTTTTCTAAATTAGTAAGTTTAGGGTCCAATTTGATTAAAAACAAATCACAACTTACACAATCAGCCTCAGCATAATAATAAACAGCAGGATATACAAGCTTTGTATAGTCACCGGATACAATCCCTTGTGCATTAATTTGTCTGTCAAATTGTAATCTTCTTGGCAATGACAATTCGGGACTGCCTGCCGGATTATTGTATTTTACAAGCTTAAACTTGTGTTGAGGAACGTACACATAATTTTTGTCCTTTGGCATATCTGCTTTATCAAGAATTTCCGCACTTATCTCTTTTCTTGTAAGCGGTCTTGATTTCGCTTCATATTCCTCTAATGTCATATAACCGGATTCGGGCATTTTGCTTTTATTAAAAGATTCTTTTGTATCCTGTTTATCAACCTTATTTTTATAAATTGTTTCAGAAATCTGTTGATCCTGATTTTTGGTTAAATTAGCTTTAACCTGCATCATATGAATCTTTGCAGACATATACATTCCTGCTAACGCTGTAAACATTATACAAGCCTTTCATTAATAGCCATAGCAGTTGCCTGAGTTCTTGAAGATGCGCACAGTTTTTGCAGAATACTGTGTACATGTGCCTTTGCTGTCGCTTTCGTGATAACAAGTTTATCGGCAATTTGAGGATTAGTAAGTCCTTCAACCATTAATTCCAGTACATCAAATTCACGTTCCGTAAGTCCATACGAATTATTTTTACTGATTTTATTTTGTTCTTGTTCAACAACTACATTTGCAGAAGGTTTACGCAGGTTTGAAAATACCATCTTGGCAATATTAGGATCAATCCAGCCTATACCTTGATATACTGATTTTATTGCAGATATGGTTTGCTCAGGTGTTGCACCCTTCATAATATAACCGTCAGCACCTGCCCTGAACGATTCAAACACATCATCTTCACTGTCACGAGATGTAAAAATAAGAATTTTTATATCGGGATTAAAATCTTTTATTCTTTGCGTAGCTTCTATTCCGTCAATATTCGGAAGCCCTATATCCATAAGAATAACATCCGGAGCCAATTCTCTTGCTTTTTTTATTCCGTCTGAACCGTCAGCAGATTCTGCCACTAAATTTATATCATCAGCTTTGCTTAAAAGCATTGAAAGTCCCATTCTGTACAGTTCATGGTCTTCTACTAATAATACATTAATCATTGTATTTAACCCCTAATCATTTTTTTTGATATTATTCTTGTGTTATTTTTTGTTTTACAACATCAGTTAACAGGAATGAAAATTCGCTTCCTTTATTTAAAACGCTTTCCAACCAAATTTTTCCGCCATGAGATTCAATAATTTGTCTTGATAAATATAAGCCCAAACCTGTTCCTGTTGAGCGTTTTTTACTTGTACCCTGTGAAAATCTTTGGAACATATTAGGAATATCTTCCTGAGGAATTCCTGATCCGTTATCTGACACAGAAAATATTAAATCGGCACCTTCCACTTTTAATGTTACAGTTACCTTCCCTCTTTCCTGTGTGTAATTTATTGCATTACCGCACAAATTACATATTACACGTCTTAATTCACTGCGATCAGCATTGATATCAATATCAGATATGTCAGAATCTATAGTAAAATCAATCTCTTTTGACTGTGCGAGCGGTAAAAGTTCGTCATAAACTTGTTTTACAAGATTATAAATATTAAAATTTGTTTTAGTTAAAACTAATTTATCCGCATCATACTTATATACCTCAAGAAGTGCATTAACTAAGCCCAGCAAATCTTCATTACTCTTATACATTGTTGAAATTAACAGTTTTTGTTTATCCGTAAGCTCTCCCAAAGCACCGTCTAAAAAGAATTTAAGAGTGTGAATTGCCGCCAGTAAAGGCGTTCTTAAATCGTGAGTTAAAGTCGCAATAAAGTCATCTCTTAGCTTATCCGCTTTTTTCTGCTCAGTTACATCTCTTATTACCCCGACAAACCTTTTGTATTCATCGTCAGGATTTATTCTTGCAAAACTGACTTCTACTGGAATTTCCGAATTTGTAAACGGATTTTTTATACTGAAATCTCGCAGAAGCAGCTCGCTCTCATCAAGCTTATGCAGCTCTTTCGATATATAAGTATGTTTACCGAAAAGAAAATCATCCGCAGAGGAATTAATTATTTTATTTGCAACATGACCAATCATTGTTTCACAAGCCGGATTTACCTGTTCTATCACACCGTCTTCATTTAAAATAATTATACCGTCAGCACAATAGTTTACAATTCCTTCCAATTTGGCATTTGATTGTTTTAAATCAGCAGTCCTTTCAGCCACAATCTTCTCCAAATTATGAGAATAATGTTCCAATTCTTTTTTTGCAATTTCCAGTTCGCTAATTTTTTGTCTTAATTCTGATAACAAATAGCTTCTTTCTATACCGTTTTTGATATTTATTATCAAATCATCATTATCCCAAGGTTTTTCTATATATCTGTATAACCCTACTTCATTAATTGCTTTAATAGCGTTTTCTTTATCGGCATATCCGGTTAACAGAATTTTACTTACTTCCGGATACATTTGTTTTACTTCCGTTAAAAATTCCAACCCGTTCATCTCAGGCATCAAAAAGTCAGATATAACAATATCAGGCTGATTGGTCTTTAAGAATTCTAACGCTTCTTTAGGTGAATTAAAAAAATGCCCGTCATTAAAACCTTCAACTTTAAGCAAAGTCTTAAAAGCTGAGGTTACAATCTTTTCATCATCAACTACAACAATTTTCCCCTTATTCATAATCTTATATTAACCCAAATTCACGAATAGGGCAAATTATAGGGAATTTTAATATAAATTATTAACATTTTGTAATATAGGCTTTTTATAATTAATTTATTTATTTCCCCATGTTATAATCAATGAGTATAGAAAATAAAAAGGAGAGAATTATGGCAGAAGCAAAATTATTAGCCAGCATACAAAGATCGGATACTGAACAGCTGCAAATATCAATATCGTAATATAGAGGAAAAAGTTACTTTAACTTAAGAATTTTTTATACAACAGATGACGGTGCAACTTGGCTTCCGACAAAAAAAGGTGTAACTTTTGCTCCCGATCAATTAGATATTTTATCTGATGCTATTGAAGAAGCTAAAAAAGAATTTATGAAAGAGGAATAAATATAATTTTCCCTGCTTAACCGCATTACCGCTTTTTGTTAAGTTCAGGAGTACTATTTAAACAATGTCTATTCAAGATGAATTTATATCAACAGTATCACATGAGATGAGAACGCCCTTGACAAGTATCAGGGGGTTCTCTCAAACTTTGCTGGCTTCTTGGGACAGAATTGATGATGACAATAAAAAAAAGTTTATTAAAATAATCGAAGACCAATCAAACAGACTTATAAATCTTGTGGAAAATATACTGACAGTATCAAAGGCAAATGCCGGAAACATAGTTATGAAAAAAGTATCAGTTAATGCATCTATAAAAAGCATTATACCTATGTTTCAAGAACAGTATAAAACACATAAAATAATTTTTCATTCTCAAAATGACTTACCTTCTGCAAGATTAGATGACGATAAATTCCAACAAATTATGACAAACCTTATTGACAACGGTTGTAAATACTCTCCCGAAGGAAGCACTGTTAATATCAAAACAGAGGCTAAAAACGAAAAAATAATTATTCGTGTAAAAGATGAAGGGGTTGGTATAAAAAAAGAAGATTCGGATAAATTATTCAAAAAGTTTAGCAGAATTGAAAACCATTTAACAAGTAAAACTCAAGGTAACGGATTGGGATTATACATTACTAAGCAACTTGTTGAGAGCATGAACGGGCAAATAAGTTTTGAAAGTGAAGAAAATAAAGGCACCGTTTTTTCTGTAGAATTTCCTGTCTATAATGAGGAGGAGGTGCTTAAATGCTCTCAAAAATCTTAATTATCGATAAAAGAAAAGAACTTCCCGCTAAATATAAAAAAAATCTCGAAGATACAGATAATTCGGTAACTATATCAAACAACATAACTGATGCAATCAAAGATATTCAAGCCTTAGAGCCGGACATGATTATAGTATCTGACAGCATAGATGAGCCTTTAAATGAATTTTGTGAAAGAATAAGAAATCTCACTTTCAATACTCGTCCTATTATTATTGCACTATCTAAGTCAGCGGACTCGGGTGACAGAATACTTGTTTTAGACAGTGGTGCAGATGATTTTTTGAGTGAGCCGGTAAAAATTGAAGAATTCAAAACAAGAATCAAAGCGCATTTAAGACGAGATATTGAACTGAATTTGGATTCAAAAACTCTTTTACCTAATAAGAAAATTGTAGAAAAAAGCATTAAAAGAATGCTTAATACAAAAACAAATCAAGCTGTACTTCTAATCGGAATTGAAAATCTTGAAAATTATAAAAGCGTATATTCGGATATTGCTTCAGATAAATTAATACAAACATTTGTTGCAATAACAAAATCATCACTTGAACCTGATGATTTTTTCGGACAGTTAAATGATACAAATTTTATAATAATAACACATTCATACAGAGCCGAAAAACTTGCGGCATTTTTAACCTTTGCATTTGATACGGTAGCTCCTAAATTTTATTCCGAGCAAGATGCAAGAAGGGGGTATATGTTGCTAAAAAGCGATCGCCTTGCAGGTATGAGAGCAGATTTTGTAACAGTTCTCGCAGGAGGCATGCTTGGAAATTATGAGCAAATCAATTCAGTTAATGCACTTATTGAACGCTTATACTCACTAAAAAAACTAGCAAAAATTCCTGGCAGTTCAAATTATATAATAGACAGAGTAAGATTAACCGGAGAAAATTCTCAACAATCAAACTCAATTATTAACAATATTTATATAAAAGAACCGGACGAAGCTCTTTCATTGTTACTTAGAACAACACTGGAACTGCAAGGATATGATGTTATTGAAAATTTAAATATCGAAAATACAACTCAGCCTGCAATTCTAATAATTGACAGCGGTGATAATTTGGAAGAACTCGATTTTTGCAAAGAAATAAGAAATAATCCGAATTTTGTTAATTCAAAAATAATTGTTACAACATCAGTACATGATAAATTAGCCGTACTGGATTCAGGTGTCGACTTATACCTGCCTAAACCATATGAAATAACAGACTTAATTCAATGGATAGAATATTTTAGAAAAAGATTGATTTAAGTTCGGATTATTAATGAATAATAATAAGAGATAACGCATAATTGCTTGCATTTTAAAATTGATGTGTTATTTTATTTATGTAGGCGTCCGTAGCTCAGCTGGATAGAGCATCTGCCTTCTAAGCAGAGGGTCGCGCGTTCGAATCGCGCCGGGCGTATTTTTTTGTAATTATTTATATCGGAATTTTTCAAAATGACGTCACCAACTTACAAAGACATTATATCAAATGAAATAATCGATATCGCTAAAATAAAAAAAGCGGAAAAAATAATTGCTGATTTGCAGGCGGAGATGAGAGATTTTATTGCAGAAGGAGCAGGTCCTTTTGTTGCTGCTATATATGATGAAAACGATAAATTGGTAGCAAAAGCATCAAATTCAGTTATAAATGAAACCTGTTCACATAATCATGCAGAAATGAACGCAATAAAAGAAGTAGAAAGATTATACAACACATATGACCTTTCTTCTTTTAATTTGAGCCTATATATAACTGCAGAGCCTTGCATGATGTGCATCGGAGGAATTCTTTGGTCAGGAATCAAAAATGTATATTACGGAATTCCATCCAAAACTGTTGAAAAAATTACAGGATTTGATGAAGGATTTAAACCTGATTGGCTCAACGAGTTTAAGAAAAGAGGTATCACTGTATACGGAAATATTGCACCTGAAGCCGGGGAAAAAGCTATGCAGGAATACATAAAGAATGGAAACAAAGTATACAAGCCCTCAAGATAATTATTGATTTAATACTTTATATGTTTTTACGGCATTTATAAGTTTTGAGTTATTTTGTATTTTATAAATTTGAATAAGAGCCCATCTTGCAGTCTCATTGGCTTGTTCTTCTGTAATAGAATTTGTATTTCTTGCACTTAAAATATTTTTATCTATTACATTATATAGCTTTACCATAGTGAGATTTGACATTCTGTGTATAGGTCTTAAAAAATAGTCTGCCATCCCGCTTGTATGATAACTTAGAGTCCTATACAAAGTTTTAAGAATATCTTTTGAGGTTCTTAATTCATAGTCTAAAAAAACTTCTACACCATCTTTTGATCCATGTCTATACACGTATGTTTTAATAGCATCCAGTTTATCTTTAGGTAAGAAACTCAATTCTCCAACATCTTTCAGAGCATCTTCAACATTTGATATATAATCGTCTAGTTCGGCAGGCTCAATACCCAAAACATTTGCCAAGAATATTTTATCTCCACGTTTTGTAAATGAATTTTTTATCGGTTTAAATTTCTGCAAAGGGCGGTTTTTCATTATTATTTTAAATTCTGTTCCTGTAAGTTTTACATCCAGAACATGTTGAATTTGTGTTTTATACTGTCTTATAAAATCATTTTTTTGACTTTGAGAAATTTTATTTGAAGTAAGAACTTCTCTTACAGTGGATAAATTAATTGAATCTATTGATTTTATTGCAGAAATTTCCATATTACTAGTATTAAATATTATATAATTTTAGTCAAGTTTTGATTTCCATAAATTTTTGTATTATGTTGATTTTATATGAGTTGGTTTTATTTATTATTAGCATCAATATTTGAAGTCGGTTGGCCGTTTGGATTAAAAATAGCAACATTCAGCAATTATAAGATTTTATGGATAATATTTGCAATAATTGCAATGGCATTGAGCGGAATTTTTTTGTACTTTGCTCAAAAAGGAATTCCTATTGGGACTGCCTATGCTATTTGGACCGGAATTGGCGCATCTTGTACATTTTTAATTGGGGTTTTATTTTTCAATGATGCATTAAGCCTTATGAGAATTTTGGGAATTTTGTTAATCATTGCAGGTATTGCATGTTTAAAAGCAGGCAGCTGATATTTACAAACTTGCTCTGATTAAAACAAAGTGATACTCTAATTAATAGAGATGTTTAAAGACTTTGATATTACAAAAACAAAATTAATAATTTGGGATTTGGATGACACTTTTTGGAACGGAACACTGTCGGAAGGCGGTGTAAGTTTTATTGACGACAATTTACGCTTAATTGAAGAACTTACAACCAGAGGAATCATGAACTCTATATGTTCTAAAAACGATCCGTTGAACGTAAAAGCTGAATTTATTACACACGGTTACATTAAGCATTGGCAGTTGTTTGTATTCCCATCCATTAGCTGGGCTTCTAAAGGACAAAGAGTCAAAAGCATTATTGATTCAATGCAGCTAAGAGAAGAAAACGTAATCGTTATTGATGATAATGAAACAAACATAAAAGAAATTAAATACTATTGTCCCAAAATTATGTCAGCTACACCTAATCAAATAAAAAACATAGAAAAAGAACTCTATTTGGTTAATGAATACGATTTTGAACACACAAGACTAAGACAATACAAAATTCTTGAAGCTAAAAACAGGGATAAAATTATATCAAATTCCTCAAATGAAGATTTTCTTCGAAATAGTAATATTAAAATTTGTATAAAGCATGATTGTGCGGAAAATACAGAAAGAATACAAAGACTAATTTTAAGAACTAATCAGCTTAATTTTACAAAAAATAGGATTGATAAGGCGGTTCTGGAGAATATATTTTCAAACCCAACAAAGTATGAATCCGCATATATAATAGCAGAAGATAAATATGGGAATTACGGAATTTGCGGATTTTATGTTCTTAATAAAGATACTAACTCGCTTGATCACTTTCTTTTCTCTTGCAGAATAATGAATATGGGTATAGAACAGTATGTCTATAAATACTTAAATGCTCCTAAACTTCAAATTGTACCGCCTGTTGCATCTGATATAAATTCATTTGTTAATTGGATTGAGAAAGTCGATAATCTGGAAGTTAAACAAAAAGAAGAAAAAAACACTAATCATTCGGGACTAAATATACTTTTTAAAGGCGCTTGTGATTTGTATTCAACAATAAATTACATTGACGGAGATTGCAATATTGATACAGAATTTCCTTATTGGAACAAACAACTGTTATATATATCTTCTCATACACATCCGGCATTTATAGAACAAACAAACAGACTTTCAAAAGAAGAACTTGAAAAATTATCGCTAAAGTTTCCAAATCCGCATCCCGATGAATTTAAAACAGAATTTTTTAACCCAAAATACAATATAGTCGTATTAAGCTTACTTCAGGCATCTTTCAGAGGAATATACATAAACAAAGAAAACGGACAGTATGCTGAATACGGATTTACTAATTGTGATGTAACAAATGAAAGAAATTGGGATAAAGCACTTTCTGAGATTCCGGACAAATTTAAGGAGCAGAATAGACAGATTCTTAAAGAATTTAGCAAAGAGTATAAATTTGCAGGGAATCCGCCAGTTGAACTTATTATAAAGAACTTAAAATACATAAGAGAACATTTAAAATCAGAGACCTGCTTAATTCTAATTCTCGGAAGCGAAATAGATACTGCAAAAATGCTTAACGGATACGAAGGCGTATGTGAACAACATATTATTTTAAACAAACATATACGGGAATTTGCAAAACAATATAATAATATTGATATAGTAGAAATTACGGATTTGATTGAATCTGATGATGATTATACAGAATGCATAAACCATTTTACAAGAAGAGTTTACGCAAAAATTGCAAAACAAATAATTGATATAGTGAATTTGCGCACCGGAGGAAAACATTTGTTCTTAACAACAGATGCTGTAAAATAACAGTCGGTTTGAGAAGAAAGAACAGCGGATTTGCGGACGGACGCGAGTCCGGATAGCGAGGAAATTGAGCAAACTTGAACCAGAGGTTTAATTGCGAAACTTTCCGAGCGTGGAGCAAATCCAAGATAGAGATTTTGAGAATTATTCAAAATCTAAATTTTTGATATTTTCTATATCATTTGGATTTCCCCAATTTTTATCATAAAATTTATCCTCAACAAATTTATGGAAAGAAGAATATTCCCAATCTTTTACACATTTTACATATCCGTGTTTGACAGGATTATAGTGAATATAATTTATATGATTGTTCAGTTCGGATTGATTTAATATCGTGTGTTCATAAAATCGTCTTTGAAATAACCCCTTTTCTCTTTTATTCTTATATCCTATTTTCAAGTCATCTTGTGAACAAAGGTAGGTTGGGCATACTTGCCCAACATCATGAGAAAAACTATGTTTAACAGATGATATTATTTTTGAATATTCTTTAATATTTTCAGGATTTAGTATTAAATGTATGTGGTCAGGTAAAACACAAATTGCAACAATTTCAAATTTATAATTTTGCATTGTATTTTTAAATGCTGTCCTTAAAATTTCAATGTTATCAATAAAATATGCTTTCTTTCATAACTTGCGATGATTATGTGAACAAAACTGTTTGGAATATAAACTCTATGATAATTCATAGCATTATAATATCATAAAGTTATTGTTGGGCAGGTATGCCCAACCTACCGACTATATTATACAAGATTTTTAGGGTTTTTCAATGTGCTTTGTAAACTTTTGTAAATTGTTTTCAAAAATCAGGCAATTTTGAAAATTCAGTGAACTTGCATGAAGTAACAAAAAGTGTGTAATCAAAAGTCTGCAATTGCAGAGAAAGGAATATTTATGAAACTAAATAATGAGAATTTTACTACTGCTGTTCTTGCTATGGGAACCCTTTTCGCTTGCGCCGTACTAGGTAAAACCCTATATAAAGTTGAAAATGAAAAAGCCGCATTGGAAAGTGTAAAAAAAGAACTCCTTGAAAAAGATCCAGCAAAATATGCTATAACAATGGAAAAAGCCGGAAGCATGACAGATACTGAAAGCAAAACATTCATATGGGAACAAGCTCTTAAAGAAGTAAATGATTCTTTGAGAAACAATTCATCTATGGCATATACAAACTATGCAAAAGGCGGCATTATAAAGTAAACAACTGAAAATGTAAAACTGTAGGTTATGTTTTAACCCCGCGATACCAAGTAAAATTGCACCTATAGACTAATGTATATTTTATTCATTTACTTTTTGTGCAAATATTGCAGCAGTAGTGGTTGATATTAAACCCAGAACATATGTTGAAAAAGCTAAAATATTACCCTTTATCATTTTGTTATACAAAATTGGTTTAAGTGCGGGTTTTGCAAATCGACTGGCTTTAATTGATGCTATACCTTCTTCATACACACTTGGTGCGTACGCAAGAGCAGCAATAATTGGTGCGTTTTCATAGATTCCGTCTTTTATTTTTTCTGCAAAATTACGATTTTCTTTTTCCCAATCTGGTGTTTTATTAAAAAACAGAGGAAATGCGGCTGCTACAATTGAAACTCCTGTAAGAATAGGGTCTAATATTTTAATACGATTTAAAATTCTGTTATTAAAATTATGTGCATGACCTATTTCATGAAAAACAGCTAGCGGTATTTTTTTCATATTAATACCAATTGAATTTTCAAATGGAGCAAAGGCAGCACATTTACCCTTCACAAATTTTTCAGGCCACTTGTCACACGTTGTTTTTTTTATTTCTGAAAGATCATCTATATATACACCTTTTTGGCTTAATTTTGTTTCTTTTAAAATATTTTCTACAGCACTTTTAATTTTTGAAACATCTTTGTCATTAGTTTTCATAAATACGGAAACTGTTTTTCCCAGCGCATATTGACCCAATGTTGCTCCGCAAATTGTGCCAAATAATATCCCTTTTTCTGTATTATTATCTGCCGAAAGTGACATTTTTGTTACATCCCCTTAACTGAATAGTCCTATATATACAAAGTGTTTTTCTTTTCAAAAATTGCTTTAGAGCCGGCAGAAAATTTGGCAAAAATCGTTAAAATCAAGTAATAATACTAAAAATATACATTTACAAATCTTTAAAAACTTGGTTTAAACCCAACAAAAATAGAATAAAATAATTCAAATTACCTATTTTGTTATTATGTATAATTTAGGTTTTACCTAAATTTAAGCCTAATATTTACCTCTTCCAATTTTCAAAATTGGAATTTTTAGGACTTTTGACGGACTTTTGAGGTAGTTTGAAATTTATTTTCCGACCTCAAAAAACGCTAAGATTTACTAAATTTAACACTTTCGCCGATTTAATTTATTTCCCCCTTCCGACCAAATGTCCTGTTAAACTATAGGTAAAAAGTTTGTAGGTTGGGCATACTTGCCCAACAATAACTTTTGTGTGCAATTATGTGCAAAATGGTGCAAAAA
>CADBXV010000002.1 GCA_902798645.1 uncultured bacterium | reverse complement strand
TACAGGCTGCTGTTTTGAATGTAAAACTCAAATATCTTGATAAAGATAATCAAAAACGCAGAGAGATAGCGAGCTATTACAGAAACAATATAAAAAATTCAAAAATTATTCTTCCGAAAACTTATGATGAAAAATCACATGTATGGCACGTTTTTGCGGTAAGAACAGAAGAACGTGATAAGTTCCAAAATTATTTAAAAGAAAATGATATACAGACAATTATTCACTATCCGACACCTCCTCATAAGCAAGGTGCATACAAGGAATGGAATAATATGTCTTTTCCTGTAACGGAAGAAATACACAGAACAATTATAAGCATACCGATATCACCGGTTTTAACTGATGAAGAAGTGGAATATGTTGTTGAGGTAATTAATAAATATGAATAAAGTATCAGTACTAATAGTTACATATAATCAAGAGAATTATATACAAGATTGTATAAGAAGTGTTTTGAATCAAACGTATAAGGATTTTGAAATAATTATTAATGATGATTGTTCTACAGACAATACATTGTCAAAAATAAATGAATTAAATAACGGTAATATGAAAGTCATTCAACCTGAATACAATCAAGGAATAAATGCTGCAATTACAAATTTGATATATCAAGCTAAAGGGGAATATATTGTTCTAATCGGAGGAGATGATATGCTTCAAGCCAATCATCTTGAAGTCGTTGTTAACTATTTAGATAATCATCCTCAAATTAGTACAGTTTACAGCAATGTAATACCAATTGATGAAAATAATAAAATACGGTATGACCTCGGTAAAGATTTTATAAAAACAGAAGATGCATCATCAGAAAAACAATTACATCAAGCTTTTATGTATGGCAACTTTGTATCATCACCGGGCATGGTCGTAAGAAAAGATGCAATAGATAAAATTCTTCCTCTGCCATATGGGATTGTAAATAATCAGGATTTTAAAATGCATATAGATTTATTAATAAATAAATCAGAAAATGTTGTTTTACCTGATAAACTCATTTTATACAGGCAGCCTCATAAAAATCGTAACATAAGTGCAAAGGGTTTTACAACAGAACTGCGTGAATCGCTTGAATTAGAAAATGTTATGGATTCTTTTTTAAATATAAAAGATGTAGATTGGCTAGAAGAAATTTTTAAAGATGAAATAGAGTCAACAGGAATAATACCGTATTCGGATACAATACCGTATTTTTTAGGCAGAATGGCAATGTTAGCGAAAAAAGATGCAAAGAAAAATTGGGGGTATCATCAGATTATTAACTTTATTTCTGAAAAAGAAAATTTTGACATTATCAAACAAAGATATAATTTTACTTATAAAGATTTGTTACAATTAACAAATGCTTTAAAAAATACAACATTTCACAGATGTTTTAAGTATAAAAAATTGTTTAACTTGTTTTTGACGGGTTTTATTATTTCAACTCTGTTATTATTAATTTCAGTTATTTATATAATTATATTTTAAAATTAAATACCGGCATTATCTGATGCCGGTATTTTTGTGTGTAGTATTGAAAGTATTAAAATGAATTCTATTTATTGCAACTCAGCTAATGCTCTTTCTGCTGTTCTTGATACATTCGGATTTGTATCAGCTTGTGCAAGAGTATAGAGTGCTGAAAGTTCTTCTTTGTATTCCGGTCTTTGAATATGTCTAAGTGCATCAATTGCTGCAAGTTTAACACCGGAATCAGGATCTTTTCTTAATGCATTAACTATTGCAGAAATTCCCGGGGCGTCAGTTATTGGAACTATTCTGTTTTCTTTTGCCTGATAATCTTCTATGAATAATTCTGCCAATGCTCCGAGTGCAGTAATTGCATATTCTTTATTTCTTTCTGTTAACTCCATAGGAGAGAGTTTTGTAGCTAATGCAATTTCATCATCACTCATTTTAAAAGGCAGATTGTTAATTGCATTCTTATCTTTTTCTACTGCCATAATATTCGCAATCAATTTCTGGCGAGCTTCAATTTGCTGTTGAGATGGTGGTGTTAATTTTGTTGCATCTTCGTTTGTAATATTAATTAACCCTGTAAAAACGTCACTAACAAGATAGTCTTTAGCTTTTTCAGGCTCGAGAATTGCTAATCTGACAATTTCTTCCATCTGTTGCGCTTGAACATCTTTGTCCTCACTGGCTAAATTATCTGAGACTAAAGCTATATCTATATTAGGTAGTATTGGTTCAGAAGGTACAATTTCCGGTCTTTTTATATCAGTTTCATTTGCCTTAAAGGATAATGCGCTTACACCTTCAAGAGTTTTTTTTTCAGCAGAATCTTCTTTTTCAGCTTCTAATGTTGTAAAGTTCGGCGCAGGAACTTCAACCGCTGTACTATCGGCAATTTCAGTATTTGCCATTGTATCATTCTCTTCTGCCGGAATTTTATCTTCAGTATTTTCTTCAGCTACTTCTTTAGGTTTTTCGTTTAAAGGTATTTGATTAAAAGTGAGCATATCATATGTTACAATACCTTCTGCTTCCGGATAATCATATACAGGTTTTGGGTCTGTGTTAACTTTTGGATTATCTATATCAATTTTTACAGCGTTATAAATTCCGTTATCATTATTTACTTCAATTGGGTTGGTTACATTATTTTTTGCATCAACTTCAGGTTTTCTAATGTGGATATTTACTGCACTGTAAACAGGTCTGTTAAAATCAATTGGTTGTACCATACTATTTATTCCTTTCGACTACACTTTTCATTTCTATTAAAGCTTATCAAGATAAAAAATTGCCAAATTTTTGAATGAAATTTACAAATGTTTACAAAAAACAGCAAATAGTGGCTTATTTATATTGAGTTAATTACTTCTAAACCTTTAAAATCAAAAATTTTATTTGTTTGGTTTTTATATTTTTTTTCTGCAAGAATTGCGCCTACAATTGCTTCAAGTTCTCCCATAGGCATCATATTTGCAGGAAGTTCGTCAAAATTATATTCATATTTCAGAGCAGATTGTAAAAATTTGCAGTCAGCAGAGGATCGCTCTTTATAATTAGAATAAAGATTTAATTTTTGTCTTGAAAGATAAACTTCAAACCTGGAGATATCGGCACCGTCTTCAGCCAGTTTTGAAAACAGCTCACATCCTCTTGTAGAAAATCTTTGCATCCAATTATCACGATTCAAAAACATATCTTCATCATTATGTATGAGTTGATACTGTTTTGATAAAACACGCCATTTACCTTCCAGCATAGTGTTGTCCCAAGGAAGTGATATACAAAAAACAGAATTTTTAAGCGAAACGTAGTTATCAAAAAATAATTGAACATCACTCATCGAAAATAGCTTATCAATATGTATCAATTTGTGTGTAGCAATCTCAACTACTGCTACACCGCTTTCTATGGATGACGATGCTCCTAATGACAAACCGACAGCGTGAGTTATCATAGACCAAAATCCTCATCTTCAGGAATATTAGATTGAAGCTTTATTACACGTTTTTCTGCAGTTGGTAAGTCTGAGTCTTTATTTTCCTGCTTTGTATCATTTTCAAGGTTTATATATAACTGCATATTTTTCTTAGAGAGCTTGTTGCTTTTTTGTTTTGCTGCAAGCTTTTTTCGGTTGTTTTCCAGCATTTTTCTGGCTTCCGGAGAAATTGCTTCATGTTCCACTTTTGTTATAACCTCAGCCCTGTCTTTTTGAATTTTTTCTTGTTCTGCAGTTGATAAAGACATAACATTATTAGCTTTTTGCTCATATTCATCTCTATAACTGTTTTTAACAATAAGAATTTCAACACGTCTGTTTTTAGGATCTTTTCTTGAATATGAATTTTCCAAAGGACGTGTATCAGCGTATCCAATTGCACTGAACAGATGTGGTCCGAAATGGAAACGTTGAATTAAATATCGTACAACAGAAGAAGATCTTGCAGATGATAATTCCCAGTTAGACGGGTATATGTTGCTTTGGATGGGATCACTATCAGTATGTCCTTCAACTCTCATTGAATGCAGAATAAATTTTTTGCATATTAAAACACCTACTTTATCAAGTAAAGATTTTGCTTTTGAATCAAGATATGCGGAAGCAGGTGCAAAAAGATATTTATCATCAAATGTAATCAACAATCCTTGTTCGGTCAATTTTGCTGATATTCCATCAAGCTCCCCTGCATTTTTAAGTTTTTTTATTGATTCTTCAATCTCTTTAAAAGCTTCGTCCTCATATTTAGGACTAATGCTTTCCATCATCAAACCGGGGATAAATGAGTTAGATTGATATTGATCAAATATATTCTGATTACCGTCCAAAATCATTTCTTGTGCATCAAGAATATTTGAAGATTCGAAAACATTTTTTAATGCTTCTTCAAGTTTTGCATAGTCGTTTGCATCTGATTGAGCAAGGGCATATAATACTACGAATGTAGCGAATAAAAGAGTGATAAAATCACCATATGAAACTAGCCATCTTTCGAGGTTTTCATGTTCCTCAGGCGGTTTCTTTTTAGCCATTACCTGCTTCCTTCTTTTCTTCCAATATAAATGAACGTAATTTACGTTCAATTAATACAGGGCTTTCTCCAGCTTGAATAGATAAAACCCCTTCAACAATCATATTTTTATATAAAAATACATCTTGATATATAAATTTAATTCTTGTACCAAGCGGAATCATAACAAGGTTTGCAGCAAACAGACCGTAAATTGTTGCAACGAAAGCAACTGCAATACCGGCTCCAAGTTTAGACGGATCAGACAGGTTCTGCATAACCTGAATCAAACCCATAACCGCACCAATAATACCTAATGTCGGAGAATATCCGCCAAATGATTCATAAACTTTTGCCGCATTATGGACGGCTTGTTCTTCTTGACTTAATTGGTTTTCCATCATTTCTCTTACAAGAGTCGGATCAGTACCGTCAGCTACAGCTCCCAAACCCAGAGTTAATAATGTATCTGAAGCGTTATTTGCTTCTTTTTCCAAAGCTATAATACCTTCTTTTCTTGCTTTGGTTGCAAAACCGCCAATCTCTGTTATAAGTGCATCAAAATCACATTTCGGAGGCATATATACGTCTTTTAGATATTTTAAAGCTGATACGAGCGTTTTTGAAGGAAAGCTTAAAATAATTGCACCTGTTGTACCGCCAAGAACGATAAATGCAGCAGTTATCTGAAGTAATTGTCCTATATTTCCGCCTTCCATAGCTTGACCGGTCAAGATAAAACCAATACCAAGGAATGTACCTATTATTGCAAATATATCCATAACTATCTCCGAAGTGTATACTATTCTATGTATATTAAACTATATTTTAGGTATTATTAAATCCTTTAAATAGAGGAAGTTCAGCATTTTTATAGAAAAGAGAGTGACCAAAAGTCAAAGCACTAATCGTTCAAGATACTTCGTCCTAAACGGATACATTGCTAAGAATGTTGTAAACTCTTGACTTTTAGCTATTCGTCATTCTGAGGCATAAGCCGATGAATCTCATTAAATTCGGAATTTTTAGTCACCCTATTTTTTATTTTTCTTTTGGTTTAGTTGATTTTTTTATTGTCTTCTTTGCCGGTATTGTTTTTGCTTTGGTTTCCGGTTTTTCTTTTGGCTTTGTTGTTGTTTTAGATTTTGTGGCTTTAGTAACTTTTTTGGGTTTTTCTATTTTTAATATTTCAGGCTCTTTTTCAATAAATTGTGGTGCTGAATATGTTTCTTGTTTATTTGTTTTAATTATAGATTTGGTTTTTATACTTTCCGCAATTTTTTGACAACGAAGCTTTTCGACTTCATCAAGAATTTGACCTACAGGTACATTCCAGTCGTCTGATGTAGGACATTGGAAAGGACGAATACTTTTGTACCAAGCAATATCATCGCCGTCTGTTTTAAACCAGCGCCACTCTGTTACAGTGTTAAATATACCAAAGGTTTTAATTCCGAGTGCTCCTGCAAGGTTCATAACACCGTTATCGGTTGTTACCATCAAATCCATGCAGTTCATTGCACAAGCTGTATCTTCCCAATCTTTAAATGTTTTTCCAAGTCTTATTAGTTGTGCATCTTCAGGGATTCTATCCATTTGGCATGTCAAGTCATCTACCTGAAAACTGTATACTTCAACATCAGGTAACTTCATTAAAGGATATAAATATTCTAACGGAATATCACGATTTGTTTCTTTACTTGCAAGTGTACCTTCATATGCAATACCTATTTTTAATTTGTTATTATCGTTGATATGTTCTTTCTTATATGCATTAATTTTGACCTGAGGAACTTTTAGAAATCCTTCCGCTCTCGGTATATTTTCCGGAGTTGTGTCACATACAATCGGTAAATCCATCATAGGAATCCAATAATCGTATTGTATAATCGGAATGTCTTTTTCCGAATATATTTCTACTCCAAGTTTTGAATCTTTCATTAAAGGAATTAATCCGTCTTGTACAATAAGTTTCACTTCTTTGCATCTCTTTTTCATTTCATCAATGAATCTTGTAAACATTATTGAATCACCAAATCCTTGTTCAAAATGGACTAATATGATTTTATTAGAGATATCCATTTTCATATTCCATTTTTTCTTTTTGGTTCTTAGAAGTTCAGGGAATGCAGTATTATTTCCCAAGTCTTCTTTAAGGAATCTGTGTTGTAAGAATTTGAAACCTTCGGAGAAACGTCTGTGTTTTACTAGATATGCGCCATATGCGTGTAAATCAGAGTGTGTCGGATTTAAGTACATAAGTTTTGCGTACATTTCATCCGCTTTTGCGACTTCATCAAACTTACCAAGTACGTACGCAAGGTTTTTAACAACAATTCTGTTTTGAGGTGCAAGTTCAAAGGCTCTTGTAAGATAATATATCTGTTTATCTTTAAATTTATCTTGGTATTCTGTAGAGTATAAGTGGCCAAGCATGTTGTAAATTGTAAAGTTATCAGGATATTTTTCAAGAGCTTTTTCATAATATTGAATAGCTTTTTTGTTATCTTTAATATCTGAATATACCAAATCTCCTAAATAAATGTATACATCTTCTTTATCAGGAGAAATTTCTTCAAAATGTTCCAAGAATTTAATTGCCATATCGGCATTTCCGAGATTTTTCATACAAAGACCAATGTTTTTATAAGCTGTAACCGGAAATCCGGGATAATTTATTATATTTCTGTATTGTTCAAGGGCTTGAAGAAATTTTTGTTCATTCATAAATTTTTGACCATATGCCATAGAAAAATTCATGTATTTTATTTGAACATTTCTTTTTTCTCTTTCGTCCGGAATGTTTGGTATAACTTCACGATATTTTTTTAAACCCAAATCAAAATTGCCTGACTTACAATATTGTTCAGCCATTGCGATATCCATTGCGGTAATCAGGTCTGTTTCACTCGCAACTTCGACCGGAACCTCTTTTCTAACAACAAGACGTCTTGAAACTTGCATAAAAATTCCCCTCTTTTCTAATTATTAGTATAATAGCATATGTTCGGCTTTTAGAGAAGTGTTATATAAATAAATCAATCGTTAGAAGTAGGATTAAAATAAGTTGAGTTGTGGAGAAAGGTCTTCTGAATTTATTTCGAAATCTTTCTTTTTAGAAGATAAATTTTTTGAACGATCTTTCTGTAATTTTTTCATCAAATCTTCAGAACGGTTAACAACAGCTTTTGGCAATCCTGCCATTTTAGCAACTTGAATGCCGTAGCTTTTACTTGCTCCTCCGGGTACAATTTTTCTTAGAAACTCAATCTCTCCGTTTTCTTCTGTGACAGTAATTCTGTAATTTTTGATTTGAGGATATGTTTCCGACATAACATTCAATTCGTGGTAGTGTGTTGCAAAAATACAACGTGCTTTAATTTTGTTAGCAATGTATTCTGCAACTGCCCAAGCAATTGCAACACCGTCATAGGTACTTGTTCCTCTGCCGATTTCATCTATTAGTATTAAGCTTTTTTCGGTTGCATTGTTTAATATACATGCAGTTTCGGTCATCTCAACCATAAAAGTGGATTTTCCAAGTGTTAAGTCATCACTTGCACCTACTCTTGTAAATATTTTATCAATCAGACCGATTTCTGCGTAATCTGCAGGAATAAATGAACCTATTTGAGCAAGTATTGCTATAAGCGCATTTTGACGCATAAAAGTAGATTTTCCTGCCATATTAGGGCCTGTGAGTATCATAAACTGAGTCTTGGTATTACTGCTTGCAGAGAGTTCTATATCATTTGCAACATATGTGCCAAGAGGTAAAATTTGCTCTAAAACGGGATGTCTGCCGTTTTTAATTATAAAATCTCCGCTTTCATTCAAAATCGGACAAGTATAATTATTTTCTGATGCAACTGTTGCAAGTGAAGTATATGTATCAAGCTGAGCTATACAATCTGCTGTATCACGAATTAGGGAAACAAATTCTTTGGAATAATTTCTAAAATCACTGAACAATTTATGTTCAAGTTCAAATGCTTTAACTTGAGCTGTAAGAACTTCATCTTCGTGTTTTTTTAGTTCATCGGTTATAAATCTTTCACCGTTTGTTAAAGTTTGTTTTCTTATGTAATCAACTGGAACTTTGTTAAGGTTAGAATTTGTAACTTCAATATAATATCCGAAAACTTTGTTGTATCCTACTTTTAGAATATTAATTCCTGTACGTTCTTTTTTTTTTTTTTCAACATCTTTAAGCCAATTTTCACCGTTGTACATTAAATCACGCAGATAATCAAGATCTGAATTAACGTTTTCATTAATAATTCCGCCGTCTTTAATCTGAATCGGAGCATCTTCCTTGATTGTTCTTTCAATTAAATCAGAGTATTCCATAATCGAATCAAGGTGTTCTTCGATTTTATTAAAAACGGACAAACCTATGGATTTAGCTGTTTCAACAAGTTCAGGAAGCATACTTAAAGACATTTTCAAGCTTAAAAAATCTCTCGGGTTAGCGGAAGAATTACTGAGTTTTGTAGATATGCGTTGAATATCATAAATACTTTTAAGCTGTGATTGAATTTTAAATCGTTCTTCTTGATTTTCTACAATGCGTTTTACAATTTCTTGTCTTTTTATAATTTGATTTAAATCTTTTAAAGGCTGGCAAATCCATGTTCGTAATAATCGAGCGCCCATGTTTGTAGTGGTTTTATCTACTGCCCATAAAAGAGATCCGTATTTCTTTTTTTCATGCAAAGTTTCAGTTAATTCAAGATTTTTTCTTGTGTTTGCATCAATTGACATGTATTCTGAAAGTTCATAAATTTCAATTTTTTCAAATTTAGGAAAACCCTCTTTCATATTTTCCCAAATATAAGCCAACAACCCTGCAGCTGTTCTAAAACCAAGCTGACAGTTATTATACCCCATAGAATCAAGTGAAGCGGTTTTAAAAATTTGTTTTAAATTATTTTCCGCAAAATTTTGTTCAAAAACAACCGGCGGAACTTTAGAACAGTTATAATTATTAATTATCTCTTCAGGTAAATCTACTGTTTCTTCCGGTACAATTTGGAATGGTTGAACTTTCAATTTTTTAGATACTGCAATAACTTCAGACGGTTGAATTCTTGCAAGTTCAGTCAGCAGAGTTTCAAAGTCCAGTTGAGTTACTTTCAATTCTCCTGTTGAAGTGTCAGTATAAGCAAATCCCCATAAATCTTTTTCTTTGTGTATTGCACACATATAATTGTTTTTATTTTGATTTAATAAATTACCTTCATAAAGAGTTCCTGCGGTAATTATTCTTACAACACCCCGTTTAACAACACCTTTAACAAGTTTAGGATCTTCGAGTTGTTCACACACAGCAACTTTTATGTTTTTCTTAACAAGTTTTTCCAAATATCCGTCTAAAGCTTTTACCGGAATTCCTGCCAGAGGAATTCTGCCAAGCTTACCGCAGTCGCGGCCTGTTAGTGTAATTTCAAGCTCTCTTGACATAGTAACGGCATCTTCAAAGAATGTTTCATAAAAATCACCCATTCTATATAAAAGTAAACAATCGGAATTCTCTCTCTTTGTTTCCAAAAATTTTTGCATTGCAGGTGTTAAATCTTCAGGCAATACATCAACGGTGTTTATAAGATTAATCTCTGATTTGCTCATATCAAGATTTTATCACAAATAACATTAATTCAAAAAATAATTTACATTAAAAATGAACATTTTATTTTGTATTTCGTTATAATAGTAGAGAGGTCAATATGGAAAATAAATGTTCAAAATACGAAGAATTATTTGTTTCAAATTCCTCACAGGAAGAATTGGAAAAACATATTCAAGAATGTGAAGAATGCAGAACCGAATATGAATCTCAAAAAAAAGTTTCATCTTTTTTAGAAGAAGTAAAGATGTATTATTATTCAAAGCGAAAAAAACGTATTGCAAGACTAAGAGCTGCTTGTGCAATTATGTTTATGGTGTTTTCGCTTGCATCTGTCGGAGGCTTTGCTTTAACAGATGATGACTTGATGGATACTTTAAAGTATGGTGATACACTTTCCGCGGAAGATTTAGGCTTTCCTGTAGATTCATACGGATTGTTAACGGTAGATGAATGAATTTTAACGAACTAATAAAAACAAATAAACAAAATATCAAAAATATTATCAGATTGATAACTAATCAAGAAAACGAAGATATAGAACAAGAAGTTTATATCAAGTTATGGAAAAACTCGGATAAGTATGAAGAACGAGGCTCTTTAAAAAGCTGGGTTAATACTGTTGCAAAAAACGCTTCCAAAGACTATTTAAAATCGGCGGTTGTTAAGAACGAACAAAATTGTACTGCAGACGAAGATGTTCTTGTTAACATTCGTGACAGAAAAAAAAGTCCGGAAGAAACAATTATAACTACAGAAAGACAAAAAAAGATTATTGATGCAGTTGAACATTTAAAACCAAAATTTAAAGAAGTAATTATGATGTGTGAAATATACGGATACACATATGAAGAAGCTTCAAAAAAACTCAACTGTCCGACAGGAACGATAAAATCAAGAATTTTTAATGCAAAAAAAGAACTTGCTGTGGTATTGAGTGACTTAATTTAAAAAAGAAAGGTAATAAAATATGAAAAAGCTATTAATAATGACATGTGCAATGTGTATTTTGGCAGGTGCCGCAAATGCTGCTGATGAAGGCGCAAAAGGGAACATAGAAAAAATAGGTCAACGACCGAATATTGAAAGAAAATTCCCGAATCCGGAACAAATAAAACAAATTAGAAAAGCTCATGAAGCCGCTTTTGAAAAAAAGTTAAACTTGACGGAAGTTCAAAAATTAAAAGCCAGAGAACTCAGAAAGTCAGGGCATGAAAAAATGAAACCTGTTATGGAGCAAATCAAGATTAAAAAACAGGAAGCGGAAATGGTAAGAAATTCTAAACTTAGTGTTCAGGCTCAAGAGGAAAAATTAACTCAAATTGATAAAGACTTAGCTGTTTTAGAAAAGGAAGCTCAAACAATCAGAAAACAAAATATGAAAGATTTTGAAACAATCTTAACAAAAAATCAAAAAAAGACTTTAAAAAATATGAAAAAAGAAGGCAGAAAAAACTTTGACAAAAAAAGACGAGAACTTCCGCCTCCGCCTTGCAAAGAATAATAAAACGGAAATAAGAGAAAAAACAATGGGGGTTGTCCAAAAACTTGGTCAACCTCTTTTATAATTGGTAAAACTGTGCCTAAATTATATTCAAGAGCCTTTGAAAAGCAGAGGGTGATTAAAAAGTTAAGATTTTTTAGTTGCCTTCAGTTGTTTAAAAAACTTTATTCTTTTTTTAACCTAAACCAATTTACGAATTTGTTAACAATATTATCTTGCGGAATCTCGTCTTCGGAAATATCCGTAAAAGTAATATCATCGCTTTCGTCAGGTTTGCGTTCAAACATATCTTCTTCAGGCTGATCTTTACGTTTTTTACCTTGCTGAAAATACATTCCGCCGCCGCCCATACCGCTTCCATCCTTGTATGATGCGCCTGCTCTCATTGGTGGGTTGATATTTGATGAGAAATCAAAAGACATAATCCTTGCCTATGATTTATACATTGCATGTATATTATAACTCATGTTTGAAAAATTTTCACTATTTTATGATAAAATGTGCATTAGAAAGTTCTGTTATTTACTAAAGGGGTAAAAATGAAAAAAATATTGGGATTGCTTTTAATTTACACTTTATTAACGACAAATGTTTTAGCAAAAGATTTGCGATTTGTTCAAATTACGGATGTAAGGTATTCAAAAAGTAATAACTCATCAACATTAAAGAAAGTTATTAAAGATGTAAATAAGCAAAAGAAAGTTAGTTTTACGGTATTTACAGGAGATTGTTTAGAAAAACCGAGCAAACAGGATTTAGAAGATTTTATATCGGAAGCAAAAAAACTTCACATGCCGTTTTATGTTGTAATTGGTGATAAAGATGTTAATAAATACAAGGATCTTAGTAAAAAAGAATATCAGACTTATTTAAAGAAAAAACTGTCAAATTATAAAACTGCTGATTTGAATTACACATTTGAAAAAAGCGGTGTAGTTTTTATGGTCGCAGACGGAGCAAAGGATGTTATTCCAAGTACCAACGGGTATTATAAAGATGATGTTGTTGAGTGGGTAGATGCAAATTTGGATTTGTATCCGAAGAAGAATGTTGTTATATTACAACATTTCCCTCTTGTAGCTCCGGAAAATAATGAGAGTTATTTTACATTTAAAGCGCAAAAATATTTAGACGTAATAAAAAAACACAGCAATGTAAAAGCTGTTATTGCAGGTCATTTCGGTGTTAACAAAGAAGAAACCGTTAATGGTGTTGTTCATATATCAACTGCACCGGCGCCTAACTATAGAGTAATTGATATGTTAGATTGTACATCCGCAAAGCCTACTTTCTGGGCGGAAGTTAAAGATGTTAAATAATTAAAAAAGGCAGGTAACTCAACAAACCTGCCTTTTCAACCGCAACCTCCGAGAGAAACACTCTCTCATAAACCTGTAAGCACAAGTGGGTTTTACTGCGGAATATTTACATTATTAATATAACTTTTTTGTGAAAAGTTTTCATTAGACAAAAGCATTAATTAATTTGTCTGATTTATACTCTTGTGTCGATTGCAGAACCTATTTTTGCAAAGTTGGTATAATAATAGTTAAATACTAAAATTCCGACAAATGTTGCATAATAGAAGTTTATCAATGTTAATGTAAAGTGAATAAACATATTTTTCCCAAAAAGTGCCATTAATGAAGAAATAATCATGTATAAAATCATGATTAATAAAAACAAGCCGACATTTTTAAAGAATTTTCTGCCAAAAGTATCTTTAAGAGAAATCCAAAAGGCAATGAAAGGATTTTTTCTTTTGAAGAAAATTACAGCCGGATAAAATAACAAAATAAAATAATTAAATAACATACTAAAGAAGATTAACAAATTCCATGCATTTATTTTAATAAGTTGTTCTCTGCTCATGGAATCAATAAGAGCTTTCATATCTTCAACATTACTAATTGATGATGAAAGCTGTGAATACGGAATGCCGATTCCTCCTATAAACTTTTTACCGGCAAGAAAGGCTATTATAATAATAATTGCAGATATCAGTAATATCTTAAAAATCATTACTAATGTTACAACAAAGTATTCTCCTACACCGGATGGAAATTCTGTAATTAATTTATTACCATTGTTATCAGGATTTTTGATAACTCTTGCAATCATATAAAACCAACCTGAAAGGAAAGCTCCCAACATAAGAAAAAATAAGATTACAGAGAACAATAATCCTATTTTATTTCCGCCTGATGAAAAAATTAAATATAAAGTGGATATTAAAGAAAATAAAATCAAAGGTGTTGCAATAATTATATTTTCATTTGTCAATTTAAAACTCTCTTTTATAACTTTAAACATTTTTGCTCCTAAAATTTTGAAAATTATTATTTAAATATACATCAAATCTTAAAACAGGGCAATTTATTAACTGTTTGTTATGCAATCAAGGTCATTTTTTGGTGTAGAAAGTTCTAAAATGTTAAAATCTTCTTTGAGTCCTTTCATAATATTAGGATTTATAATTGTTTGATTCCATTTTCCCACAAATGTTTTATTTGTATTAATTCTACTCAAATACAGTATGGAAGACAGCGTATGTCTGTCAGAGTACGGAAAGAACAGTGTCATCTTTTTCTTCGTAATTTTTGTAATCTCCTCTGTTAGTCTAATCATACTTGTATTGTCAAAAGACGCATTCAAACAAATAATGTTATCTTTTGATTGGCAGCAGGAAAGAGATATTATCAATATATTTTGCGGAATTCGCTGCAATAAAGTTTTGAAGTATTCTTTTTCTTCTATTGAATATCCGTCAATTCCTATAAGAATAATTTGTTCAAAGTTTTTATTTTCCAGTTTTTTGTTAATTGTATTTAATGCAGATTCTAAAGAAAAACCTATCTTTTCTTTAGGGCAGGTTTTTCCGGTTTTAAATCCTTTTGATTCTTCTGCTGAAATAATTACACCGGAATAATCATTATTTTTTATTGGAATTACACCTTTTGAATATGCAAAATCAGTTGTGAACAGACGTCCTCGGTATAAATTTTCTATATTAAACAGTGAATTTCTTGTAAGAATAATAGGACCGGGAAATGTTGAAAAGTCTAAGAGGCAATTTTCCATTCCTTGACCGAATTGTCCTTTTAAATTTTTATATTTTCTTAATTTCGGAAAAGTGTGAGCCAGAATCATATTATCATGAGTATAAATATCTATGTCTTTTTCTTGAAATTCGTCTAATATTTTTTCAAGTTCTTTTAAATTTGTACCGACAACTAAAACAGCTTTACTTTTTTGGGTTGAAAACGATACTTCACATTCTTCTTGTTTTCCGTATTCTTTTTCTTGAATTAAACGAATATTTTTCATTAACTCACAATCTTTTTTTGCAATATTAGAAATAAACTCTTTTATGTTTTCTCTGTTTTTTTGTACAGAATTTAACAAGTCTAAAACTTCAAATGCAGAAAGAATTTCTTCTTCGGCATCTTGCCCGAAACTTTCATAAGTCAAAATGTTTACACACAAACTTTTCGTCAGTATAAACAATATTCTGTACAGGTTTCTGTCTTTTGCTTCCATATTTCGAATTCTTTTGTTGAATTCTTTTTCCCCAAAACGTATATACTCGTTTATTGTTTTAGCTGAATTTAACAGTTTTTCTGTTTCAAGCAATTGCTTATTATCGAAGGACTCTTTGTATTCTTTTAATATTACAGGTAATTCCTTTTGAAATGCGGAATTTATTATTTCAAAATTTCTTTCAGAAATCTCATAATTAGAACTTAAAATTGAGAGCGTGTTTAAAATTAAATTTCTGATGATTTTATTTTTAATCCCTTTTTTTTCAAATTGCAGTCCGTAATAAGCAGCGTGCCTAAGATATAAAAGAATAACCTCCAGTAATGAAGAAGTTGTAGGATTAATAGAACATATTCCTCTTGAAGTACAGCGGTCATATTGGTATTCTGTATGGAATTCGTTAGTCATAGTATAAGCATAATAAAACAAGCTGACAAAATTAAAATTCTCTTACAAGGTAATAATTGTAAGCAATTGTAAAGATAGTTGACCATTATATTTACAATTGCAGTTATTTAGAGTATAAATATACTCATGTGTTTATAACGTAAGGGTTATTTGATTGAAACAACAACTATCCGAAAGTATGAATCTTCTTAAAAGGCATAAGGAAATGTCTGTTAAACGGTGTATAAGGTTATGCGGTGCCATACGGAAATGGCATTTGTCATAGCGGCAGAGATTAATAGGGAAATGCTATTGAAAAGAGATGAGTATAGACAATAGCTGTTAGGAGAGAGGAAGAAAGAATTGGATCAAATAAAGATTCAATTCTTTTTTATGATATAATTTAATAAAAATAAGGAGTTTAAATGTTTAGTACGGATATTATTTATGAAGTTGTAACATTTTCTATCGGGGATACAAAATCAGGAACGAAAATGGGTAAACTTCAGTTAAAAGACTTGGAAAATGATGAATTTTTGAATTGTATTCTGTGGGAAGAAGCTTTAAACAGAATGGATTCAAAATTATTCCGTTCAGGAAATCAACTCAGGATAGTATCGGGGTCTTTTAATGAAAAATATAATAATTGTCTAATACAAGCTCTTGAACTTATTAAAGAAGCTAAAACCGGCTTGGAAGAAAGTGAAAGAGAAGAAGAGTATCAAGCTTTAGTTCAATATATAAATAAAATTAAAGATGAAAAGCTTAAAAAATTTGTTTCAGATATTTATGCGGAAAATAAAGAAAAAATCCTAACAGCTCCGGCTGCAAAATTAATGCATCATAATTATATCGGAGGATTGATGGTGCATACTCACGAGTGCTTAAGATATGCAGATACAATGTTTGAAATGTTTTTTCAAAGAGTTAATAAGGATGAAGTATATGCTGCGTGTCTTTTACACGATATAGGTAAGGTTTTTGAATATACTGTTAATCTTGAATCAGGTTTGATTGACTATAACGAAGAATTTAGAAAAGAATGGATAACTCATTCTCAATACGGTTTTAGTGTATGTATGAATGCAGGGTTTAAACGTGTGGCAAGAATGATAGCCGCTCATCACGCAAGAGCCGATTGGGGAGCAATTATTGATCTTAACGAAAAAGATATTGAGCCGATTTTGTATCTGGTTCACCATATAGATGATCTTTCTGCAAAATTCGGAAAAACAAATGTCGCCATGTTAGGTTGATATTTGAGTAAACATTATGAGGAGATTTTATGGACTGGCAAAAAGAAGATTTGAAATATATATGGCATCCTTGTTCACAGATGAAAGATTACGAAACACTTCCGCCAATTGTAATTGAAAGCGGCAAGGGTATTAATTTGTATGACATAAACGGTAAATGCTATAAAGATGTAATAAGCTCTTGGTGGTGCAATCTTCTCGGTCATTGTCATCCAAGAATTAATCAAGCAATAAAAAAGCAGGTTGATACATTAGAACATGTTATTTTTGCTAATTTTACCCATAAAACTGCAATAACTCTCTGCCAAAAATTAATGGAGGTTTTGCCTAAAGGTTTATGCAAATTTAATTTTGCAGATAACGGCTCCGCTGCAATTGAAATGGCTTTAAAGATGAGTTTTCAATATCATTATCAAACAGGGAATCCTCAAAAGAAAAGATTTATGGCGCTTGCTGATGCTTATCATGGGGAAACGCTTGGAGCATTAGCAGTCGGCGGAGTTGATTTGTACTCCGAGCTTTATAAACCATTGCTTTTAGATGTAATAAGAATAGAAGGAATTGACTGTTATCGTTGTCAGTGGGGAAAGTGCAAGGATTGCTGTAACTGTGAATGTTTTGTAAAAGCAGAAGAAGCATTCAAAAAATATGCTGATGAAACTGCAGCTATTATTGTTGAACCTTTGCTTCAAGGCTCCGCAGGAATGAAAGTCTATCCGCCTCTTTATTTGAAGAAATTAAGAGAATTGTGCGACAAGTATAACGTACATTTGATAGCTGATGAAATTGCAACAGGATACGGAAGAACGGGTAAGTTTTTTGCCTTTGACCATGCAGGTGTTAGTCCTGATATAATGTGTCTTTCAAAAGGTTTAACCGGTGGATATATGCCGATGTCGGTTTGCGTAACAACTCAAGAAATTTATGATGCTTTTTATGATGATTATCTAAAGGGTAAAGCTTTCATGCACTCTCATACATACGCAGGAAATCCGCTTGCATGTTCAGCCGGAATTGAGGTTTTGAATATTTTGAAAGAAGAAGAAATAATCCCTCGTGCAGTAGAGAAGGCAAAATATTTTAATAAAATAATCAAAGAAAAATTTTTACCGCTTGAAAATGTTGGGGAAGTTCGTTCAATCGGTTTAGTTAATGCAATAGAACTTGTAAAAGATAAGAGTACAAAAGAACCTTTGGACTATACAAAGCGAACGGGATACCAGATTTATAAAAAAGCATTAGAAAAAGGGGTTATCTTAAGACCGTTGGGTGATGTCATTTACTTTAATCCGCCTTTAATTATCGAAAAAGATGACATGGATTTTGTAACAGATGTTGCTTTAGAGTGTACAAAAGTTTTTGTCAGGTAAAGCCTGAACTACAGGGGTAAATATAATACCTATACGATATTGAACATATAGTACTTTGTCAAAGTAGGTCAGGTTTCACCTGACAAATAATATAAAATTTTCAACTGTTGTAGAATAGGTATCAATATTTTTGATAAGTTGTTTTTGGCTGTCAAGAATTTCTTCAAGCAATTCGGCAATCATGTCAGCCTCCGGTGATTCAGGAGATTTGCTTTGACAGTACCCTCTAAGTACATCAATTTTGTGCATTATATTCAGAGCTTCTTGAAAAAGTGGATATGGCATCTGCAAAAGCTGATATAAGCAGAAATGAGTTTTTAGTTCAATGTATAGAGTATGCTTTGAATAATCAGAAATAGCCAGTTGCAAAGCGGAGGCAGAATGTAGTGCGCGTCCTTTGTCGCACCGAAACAGTAGGTGTAAGCTGAAGAATCTCATTAAATCCGGACTTTTGGGTTATTCTCCTATATTTGGAATTTAAAATTATTATAACAAGTAATCAAGCAAGTCCTCTCTCCAAGGGAGAGAGTTAGAGAGAGGGTTTTTACACCAAGAATTGTCTGAAAGATTTACGAAATCTTAGATTTAAGAATTTGTGCGGCTGATATCAGAATATCAATACTTGTAGAAAAAGGAGGGGAATAGGTTAAATCAACGTCAATAAGTTCTTCGACTGTTATTCCTCTTAGCAAACCTACAGACACAGTATTAATCCTTTTATCCGCATCTCCGCATCCGATTGCCTGTGCGCCTAATATTCTGTGAGAACGCTTATCCGCAACAAGTTTAAGTGTAATATTTTTAACTTCCGGCATATATCCGGCTTTATCACGTTTGGTTATTATTACTGCTACAGTATCGTATCCGAGTTTTAATGCTTCTTTTTCAGTTAATCCTGTTCTCGATATGTTTAAATCTCTGTATCTTAAAACTGCTGAGCCCATGATTCCTTCAAAATCTTCAACCCCGCCAGACACATTTATTGCGCAAACTCTGCCTTCTTTATTTGCAGTTGAACCGAGCGGTACCCAGACAGGAGTGTTTGAAACCATGTGTATTTTTTCAACACAGTCACCGCAAGCATAAATATCTTTTATGCTTGTTTCCATTCTGCTGTTAACTTTTATTGCTCCTGTTTTACCCAGCAGAATTCCTGCATCAACGGCAAGATTAACAGCAGGCTTTACACCTGATGCAATAACTATCATATCTGTTTGGAATTGATATCCTTTATCAGTTAAAATATCCAAATATTGTTCAGTATCTGCAATTTTATTAACTGTATCATTATTAATAATTTTTACAAGTCCGTCAGAATTTTCTAATATATAGTTTTGTACCAGAGCGGATATATCTTCATCAAGCATAGACAATACAAACGGAGAACGTTCTATCAAAGTTACCTGCTTTTTGTTTTTAACAAATCCTTCTATAAGTTCTACTGCAATATAACCTCCTCCTACTATTGTAATATGTTTTGCTTCAAGCATTCCTTTTTTTAATGAAATGCCGTCATCTAAAGTTCTTAAGTAATGTATTTTTTCTGAATTTATATTTGCAAAATCAGGCTTAAAAGCTTCTGCTCCGGTTGCAATTACAAGTTTGTCATATTGAATAAATCTAACATCTTCTGTGTCTAAATTTTTTACCATAATGTTTTTTTCGTCAGGTAAAATTTTTGTAACAAGCATTCTTGTATGTATTTGAATTCCGCTTTTTTCAAATTCACGAACGGAACGTACAATCAACTGTTCCCAATCTTTAAAATCTCCTGCAATATAGTATGGCATACCGCAGGCAGAATAAGAAACGTAGTTATCTTTTGTATATATGTGAACTTCCGCATCAGGAAGCATTCTTTTTGTTTTAGCTGCGGTTTTTGCACCTGCTGCAACACCGCCGATAATAATAATCTTCATACAAAAATTATTAATCGTTTTATTTTTAACCTCAATTAGTCATCTATCTATATACTTTATAAATGAGGTTAAGACTTTGTCGGTAAATATTTGAGTAAGATTTTATAATTGTATTTTAACTTATAATTTATGTGTTTACTAAATAGATTTAAACAATAGCTGTTAATACTAAACCTGACAAAATACTTATGACAAGAACAAATGCAATAATTTTTGCGGTATCTTTAAAATCGTTATTTTTTAATAAAACTAATAATCCCAGTCCGGCATTTGCAAGTAATGCACTCATTGCGGCGCCGAAAGATATAGAACCTTTTATCAGCATCATAGTTACTGCTATAGATATTGCGCAATTCGGAATTAAACCGATAAATCCTGCAATAATAGGCTGTATATATTTTCCGCCTTCCAAAAGATTTGTAATGGAAACGCTTTCCAAACAATAGTTTAAAATTAAAGTTATGATTAAAATAAATCCAAAAACATTAGCTGTGTGAATAATAGGGTGAATTAAAATTTCACGCTTATGTCCGTGCTCAATATCGTGTTTGCAACATCCTTCTTCTTCCATAAAATCGACGGAAAAATCTTCATTTTTTATAACAGCCTGCGGTCTGACAATATCTATAAGATATCCGGCAGTAATTCCTATCACAAGCTTAACTGCAACTATCGGGATTATTAAGTATGCTTTAGCAGGTGTTGCCAGAAGAATCGGAATAGTTTCATCTGATGTCGCAAGATAAACAGCAATCAAACATCCTCTGGTTATAATTCTTTTTGAGTAAAGGCTGCTTGCTATAACAGAAAATCCGCATTGAGGAATTATTGAGGCTAATCCTCCGACAAGAATTCCGCTTTTTCCTGTTTTTTTTAGTATTGAATTTAATTTATCCGCATAGAAAAATTCTAAAAGTTCGATAATTAAAAACACAATGAACAAAAACGGTAAAAGATGAATGCTGTCGCAGATTGCATCTATAACCCAATCAGCAAACGGAAGTTTTTCAATTAAACTATCCATCGGGGAAAAAAACCATTCGTTTAATTCATTAATTCTATTTATAACGGAAATTAACATACTCCAAATTTACCATAAAATTTAAAAATAAAAAAGACAATATTGTTTTTTTATGATAATTTAATTCTAAAGGAGTTTTTATGAATACAGTAACAGTAGATAAAGAGAAGTGTGTACAATGCGGATTATGTGTACGTGATTGTGTTTCTCATTGTTTAGAAATGAACAAGAATGACTATCCTTATATGAAAGATGAGAACAGGTGTCTTGGTTGTCAACATTGTATGTCAATATGTCCGCAAGGTGCTATATCGTTCAATAATAAAAATCCCGAAGACTCTGAAAAGCCATCATTTAAGAATGTCTTATCATTAATAAAATCCAGAAGGAGTATTCGTTTATACAAAGATGAGGAGCTTACGGAAGAAGAATTACAGGCTATAAAAGATATGCTTCCATACATTCCGACAGGCTGTAACTCTCATAAACTCCATTTTTCGATTGTAGAAAAACAATCTGTCATGAAAGAATTAAAAGAGAAAGTTAACAATAAACTGATAAAATTATTAAATAATAAAGTTTTGTCGCCGATAGTAAAACATTTTGAAACATATAAAGAATCTTTTAATAAAGGTGAAGATATTATATTCAGAGGTGCGCCTCACATGATAGTTGTGTCATCTCCTATAAGTGCGCCTTGCGCTCCTCAAGATCCTGTGATTGCGCTTAGTTATATTGAACTTTATGCTCAAAGTTTGGGTTATGGTACTTGCTGGTGCGGTTATGCGGAACTTTGTATAAAGTTAATGCCTGAATTGTGTGATATTTTAGAAATACCAAAAGGCTATACACCTATATATGCAATGTTATTAGGAAAACCGGCCGTTAAATATTCAAGAATTCCTCAACCTGAGCCGTACAAGATTTCTGAGATAAAAGATGTTATTCCTAAAGAATCTTGTTTGTGGTGTAAAACCAAAAGGTTATTTACTAATTTTTTAAGGGGATAGTTTTTAAAAGGCTTTAACCAAAAAGATTTTTATTCCGTTATCAAGTCTTTCCACTCTTTTAACATAATGATAATCAGCAGGGGAAGTTAGAATTAAAACAACAGCCGGAGCTTTGCCTGTCATTTTTGAATAATAGAGTGATTGTCCGATGCTTTCTGCCCATTTTTTAGCAAAATCAAATTCTATGGCATAATCTTTTGTAAGACAGTCAACTCTTGTCATATCCCAAAGAACTGCCTCTTTTCTTCCAAAATCAGATGTGCACCATTGATTAACATAGTACGATTCAACTTGATTAGGCATCATTGTTTGAGTTTCATACCACTTTTGCGGTACGTAATTGAGTCCTATATAGTACAATCCTGTTGCCATCAAAAGGAAAGTAATACCAAAGCTGATTACTTTATTTTTCCCAAAAATTTGTATGTTCTTCTTCCTTGCCATAACAAAATTATTATTTAAACCGAATCTAAACACAACCCTTTTTATGCTAAAATTATTATATGCGTTATATCGGGAGTAAGAAGTTATTATTAGCGGATATTGAGCGTGTTATTGATGAAAATGTCAAAAATGCAGAGAGTTTTTGTGATATTTTTTCGGGAACTGCTTGTGTAGGGAATTATTTTAAGAAAAAGTATAGAATAATATCAAACGACTTGTTATATTTTTCTTACTGTATCCAAAAAGCGTTGATAGAGAATAATGCAGTCCCGCAATTTAAAAAACTCGGATTTAATCCTGTTGAATATTTTAACAACTTGTCGGAAACAGAGTTATCATATTTACCCCAAGATAAAAGATTTTGTGTTAACAATTATTCTCCTGTGGGAAATAGAATGTACTTAAAAGAAGATAACGCATTAAAAATTGATTTTATAAGAGAAAAAATTGAATTGTGGCGCAGAGAATCTTTAATCAATGAAAATGAATATTTTTATCTTCTTGCTGTTTTAATTGAAGCAATTCCCTTTATTTCAAATATCTCAGGAACATATGGAGCTTATAACAAGTTTTGGGATAAGCGTTCTTTGAACAAATTAATAATTAAAGATTTACCTGTTTTTGATAACAAAAAAGAAAATAAAGTGTTTAATGAAAACAGTAATGAGTTAATCCTAAGCATTGAAGGAGATATTATATATATAGATCCTCCTTATAACAGGCGTCAGTATTCTTCTAATTATCACCTTCTTGAAACTGTTGCAAAAAATGATTTTCCGAATCTAAAAGGAATAACCGGATTAAGAGAAAATGATAAAAAATCCGATTACTGTAGAAAACATTCCGTACTAAACTCATTTGAGGATTTGATTAAAAATGCAAGATTTAAACACATACTTGTAAGCTACAGTACAGAAGGCTTGATGGGGATAAATGAAATTGAAAAAGTATTAACTTTATACGGAACAAACTACAAAATGTATGAAATAGACTACAGAAGATTCAAAAGCAGGGGTAAGTGCAAACAAGAGGACAATTTGAAAGAGCTGATTTTTTATGTAAGGAAGGATTTATAATGGAGGAATATATAAAATCTCCCCTTAATTATACAGGGGGTAAATATAAAATCTTGAACTACATCATTCCTTTTTTCCCTGAAAACATAGGAACTTTTATTGATCTCTTTGGCGGAGGATTTAATGTCGGGGTAAATGTTAATGCTCAAAAAATTATCTATAATGATCACAATATTTATTTATCCCAAATGTTTGAATATTTTAAACAATATGGGGTAAATATAATTGAAAAAATTTATTCCCGAATAAAAGAATTTAAACTAAGCGAAGAAAATCAACAAGGGTATTTAACTTTACGTAAAATATATAATGAGCAAAAAGATGTTTTGGATTTGTTTATTTTAACTTGTTATTCTTTTAATCATCAAATCAGATTTAATTCTCGTCATGAGTTCAATACACCTTTCGGAAAAAACAGAAGTGAATATAATAAAACAATCGAAGAAAATTTAATAAGATTTATAAACGCTATAAAAAATAAAAATATAGAATTTTATTCAAAAGATTTTACTTTTCTTTATGATTTTTCACTAAATAAAAACGATTTTGTTTATGCAGATCCTCCGTATTTAATCTCAAATGCATCGTACAATGACGGAAAACGAGGATTTAAAAACTGGGGGGTAAATGAAGAAACGCAACTTCTTGATTTACTTGATTATTTGAATAATAAAGGTATTAAATTTGCCCTTTCTAATGTCATTGTACATAAGGGTTTAGAGAATACAAAACTCATTGAATGGAGCAAAAAGTACAATATCAAACTTATAAAAAAATCTTATAACAACTCAAACTACCAGCGCAAAAACAAGGATAAACAAACAAAAGAAGTTTTGATTTATAATTAGGGGTAAATATATTTTGACTGACATGACAAAGATTTGTAAACTTTGAGGGAAATATTTTGTTAGGTATCAAATAGGTTGTATGAGGTCTGAAGAATCTCAAAAATTTTTTAGATACTTTGCTTACGCATAGTATGACAATATTTTTACTCTTAAATTATTATTAAGTTCAGACTGAATGTAAATTTTTCTAATGAAGTCATTTAAAATGTTAAAAATTATTACGTTGACAGCAATTTTTTAAAATAAAAATACTTTATATAAACACAGGTAAGATTAATAGGGAATTTTTATGAGTACAATTGAAACAATAGGTAATATTGTAAAAAATGGTGCAAAAAAGCTAGCATATATGAAACCAACCGCTGTTTCCGTTGAAAACAGGCAAATTCCGGAATATTTATATCATTTTACAAGTGCAAAAAATGCGGAAGAAATTATTAATTCCGGAAAATTATTAGCAAAAGATGACCACAGCGATATAAATCTGGCAGGAGTTTTTATGCTGGATTTAGAAAATTTTGTAAACAATTGGTCAAAATTAACTATTGGTAATAATTGGGGTTCATTTAATTTCTTTAATATGCTGTTTTGTCAAGCAGTTAAGGGTGAAGAACGTATTGCATGTTTCAGAATTCCTACTAAACGATTAAACAGAACAATGGTAATTCGGGATCAAAACAATGCGATAAAAGCCGGTGAAGTAGCAAGTTCAGATGAAGTTAAGCATTTGATGTCAATAACAGATGATGCTGATTTATATAAAATTTACCATAAAAAAGGGCATGCAGTAGAATTTATTCATCAAGGTGATATAAAGGTTAGTCAAGAAGACTTGGTTGGTATATCAAAAGTTCCGGAAGAATTTAAAGAACGTGCTATTTTTGGTAAAAAGCCAAGAAAATCTGCATTTGATACACTAAGATATCTTTTTATAAATCAACCGGAAGCAAAAATTATTGAAAATGTATAATTCTCTGTATGAAAATTTTATTGTTTGTGCTTAAGTCAGTAGCGTGCGTTTTAACGCATGCTTTAGAGCTTAGTGATGTATGGTGCAATTATTTGAGCCAAATAACTAATTTTATAATTATTTCTATATAAAATCGAAAATGCCAGACAAATTATATTGTGAATTTATTAATATGAAATGCATTTGAATTTTGTATCAACTTTTGGGTTTGTTTTTTTTACTTCTTTTCCTGCTTTTGTTATACGTTCTATACCAATTTCGCAAATAGACTTGTACCCTTTTTTGAAAGCAGGTGAATTTTTAGCAGGCAGTTCCGGTTTTTGTACAAGAATAAATTTACGGCTTCCTCTATCAAGAGAATTTAGATGCATGCAAGCGTGAGCAGTCGTTCCTGAGCCTGAAAAGAAATCCAAAATCGTAAAATCGTTTGGAAAAGTTCCGGTTTTTTCATCGTAAATAAGTGATATTAAATATGATATCAGAGAAATCGCTTTCGGATAATTAAAATATTTCCCTCCTAAAAGTTGTTCAAGCTCTTTTGTTGCGGTTTCACTTGTTGTTACTCTTTCACCAAACCTTGATACAGTTGGGTTTTTAGGGTTAGTAAAAATAATCTGCTTTGGTGCAATCTTTGTTGAACGCTCACCGTTATAAACGGCACGAATAGCAAAACTCTCTGTTTTTACCCAAAAAGTTGTTCCTTTTTCTATTTCATCTAAAACAGTTTTAGCAGACCAGCGAGAACGGAACTTTAAACTAAAATTATTTTTATTTTTGCCGTTTTCGACGATGACGTTTTGCAAAAGTTTATATTCTTTTGATTTTGTTTCTTTATAAATTCCGTCTTTAATATTAAATTTTACACTTCCCGATGGGAAATTAATCTCGGAAATTTTGTTGGATGCATTATACAATGGAGCATCAAGAAGTTTTGTATTAATTCTTTCTACTAAAAGTTCTTTGATTTTGCCGTTTTTTATGAGTTCACGAGCGTAACACAAGATATATTCAGCGTTTGAATAGGTGTTAAGTTTTTGTCTTCCGAAGTGCTGGGTTTTTTCATAAATGAATTTTGTGATAAAATTTTCTTTCCCAAAAACTTTGTTACAAATGCCTTTAAGTGTATCAACTTCTTCTTCACCAATAGAGATAAAGATAACGCCGTTATCGGTTAAAAGGTCTTTTGCAAGCTCCAAACGAGGAGAAATCATCTCTGACCAGTTTTTAAAGGTGTCATTGTAGACAAAATCGTTACCGGTATTATACGGAGGGTCAATATAAATCATACGGATTTTGTTTTGGTAATCTTTTTTCAAAGACTTCAAAACCTCCAAATTATCCCCTTCTATATAAAGATTATTATCCTTTAACACAAACAAACCTCTGTTATTTGTCAGGTATTGTCTGACCTACATTTCTTACAATTCTTTGTTTTTGTCAGGTGAAACCTGACCTACATTTTAAGTATCTTAGAGCCCTAGTGCCTTTAATAATACCACAAACCAAAAGCAGGCGGAATCTCATAACTTCCGTCTGCTTCTGTTCAAAATATTCGTTACGGCATTTATCGGTTATTGCGCAAGTTCACCGGTATAGAATCCGACAAGATTTGCCAAACGATGCTGTTTTTCCACAGCTCTTTCAATGTTTTTCTTGATTTCATCAAGTTCTTGTAATAATGTTTTTAAGTCTTTACGTTGTTTGCTCTCTGGGCTTACCTCCTTATTAACTGTGGCCTCGTCGCTTACCGTCAATTGTTCTAAGTCAACTTCAATCCAATTTGGCGAAAAGCAATTATTCTTAAATTCTTTGTTTGACATACACTATATCCTCAAAATTATTAATACTTATACTGACTAAAAATCTCTTGCAGGTTTGAATTTACTTATGAACTGATTGATATTCCATATAAAATCCGAAATAAAATCTTTACATTCTAAGTAATCTTTTCTCACCTTTTGAAACTCCTCAGAATTAAAATCGAATGCTGCCATCTCCGAATATTGAATAAGCATTTCGTGTTCGTCTAAGTGTTCCATAACATACTCCTTCTGTTTAACTGTGTGATTCAACAATTCCCTAAAAAACAACTATCTGATAATTAATTCATTTATTCTTTTTTCCTTACAAATATGTTATCGGCATATTTTTGAAAAACTTTAGGATTTTTAAAATGATTGTTACAAATCGTTACACAAAACGGACAAAATCCTTTATTTTAGCAGGTTTTAATTTTGAGGATGGCATTTAGACCATGTGGTCTATAAATTTAAATCCTTTGGCGGTTACTGCATCAAACATTATTTATTAACATAGAATAGGGAGAAGAGTATGCAGCTTGAAGTGTCTACGGATAAAAATTTAGCAAAAGCATCGTCAAAGGTTACTATGCCTCAGCGTTCACGTGCATATAATTTATGCGTGAAAGCAGATGCGCTAAGGTTTGCTAAACTTTATCAGGATTCAATTCAAACATATTTACAGGCAATTATGCTCGATAGAAACGAAGCAAAAGCTTATTTTGGACTTGCAAGTGCATATAAATACTTGAAAGAATACAAAAAAGCAATCAAAACTCTTGAAAAACTTATAAATTTGGATGACTCAAATGATAATTACTTTTTTGAATTAGGCGTGTGTCATTTATTGGATGGTCATCCTGAGAGTGCAATTCAGTATTTAATAAAGGCAATTTTAATAAACAGAGAAAATCTTGAAGCACAAATTCAGCTTGCAATTGCCCATGAACTTGTTGATGAAACAGATTTATCTTTGATGATATATAACAAACTTATTGAAACAAACCCTGAATTTTTAAAAGCTTATTATAATAAAGCTGCCATGCTGATGGGAATGGGTAATTATATGGAAGCATCCAGAACTTTCTTCCAACTTACCAAACGTAATCCTGATTACTATAAAGCATATTTGGGAATTGCAATGAGTTTTGATAAAATGGCAAAGTATAAAGATGCAGTACGTTATTATAAGAAATTTTTGCAAATTAAAAAATTCTCTGAAGATGCAGCTTTTGCTCGTGAAAGATTAAATGAACTCAGGGCAGAACATTTTTCCAAAGAAAACAGACTAACTCTTGTGTAATTTATAGTATAAAATTCAATCCCACAGCTATAATCGAAAGAATAAGTGAAACAATTGCAAATTCAACAACTATCTGCTTTTCGCTATGCCCACAAAGTTCAAAATGATGGTGAATAGGTGACATTTTAAACACTCTTTTGCCTGTAAGTTTAAAACTTGTAACTTGAATAATGACTGATAAGGTTTCCATTACAAAGACACCGCCAAATATAGCAAGTAATAACTCAAACCTACCCATAATAGACAAAGTTCCTAAAAGTCCTCCCAGAGCAAGAGAACCTGTATCACCCATAAAGACTTGTGCTTTAGGTTTGTTATATCTTAAAAAACCTATTAACGCTCCGACAACGGTTGCGGAAACAATTGCTATATCATTATGTCCGTTAATCATTGCTAAAAACCCACAAGCTAAAAATGCAGGAATTCCCGTTGATGCAGCAAGCCCGTCTAATCCATCCGTTAAGTTATAAGCATTCGATGCCCCTGTAATAATAAATACCGCTAATGCCGGATAAAAAATTCCGACATCAAAGCTTTTTGAACCGAGAGTTATTACTGTTCCAAAGTGCTGCATAGCATAAATTGTCGGAATAAGTGCAATAAGTATTTGTCTAATCAATTTCCCTCTCGGGCTTAATCCTTTATTTTCTTTACCTTTTATTTTAAGATAATCGTCTTGTAATCCTGCAAGTGTCATAAAAACAAGTGTTATCAATATAATCCACGCAGAATTCCCCATTTGTTGATCCATAAAAAGAGTCACAACAGAAGATAATATAATTGCCGTAACAATAAAAACTCCACCTGTTGTTGGCGTACCTTGTTTTTTTGCGTGTGCTTCAGGTGCAAGATCAAGAACATATTGCCCTATTGTTTTCTTTTTCAAAAAATCTATATACGGTACACCAAATAATAGGCATAATACCAAACTTAAAAGCAATCCTACTGCAAGCATTATCATAACTATTTGCCCTCTATATCTTCAAAAACTATCCTATATCCGAGAATTTTTGCTATTTCTTCCATCTCATCATAATTAATTGTACTACGATTGATTTTATTTGATAAATTTTGTCTGGAATAAGTTTTATTTTTTTCAATACTTAACTTTTCTGCTAATGCTTTAACTGTCATATTTCTTTTTACTAAAAGTATTTTTATTGTTTCTTTTGCACTCATACAATATTCTCTATTTTATTCGCAACTATATTGTTGCATTGTTGACATTTTCGTGTCAAATATGTATGATTTAAGAAACGATATAATTTCTTTATACACTATTTGGTGTCTAATAATAAACAAATATTTACAAAAAAAATTTAGAGACTATCCCCTCTCCCATAGGGAGAGGGTTAGGGTGAGGGGGCAATATGCTTACACAAGAAGATATAGAAGAACTTGAAAAGATGGCAGTTGACGTATGCGGCTTAATTCAAACAGCAAAAAATTCATGTGAAAAGCAAGATTATATTCCTGAAACAATAACGCTTGAATATGCAATTAATATTCAAAATGAAATCATCGACAGGTTGTTTTTAAACATTTGAATGAGCGGCATTAAATCTTCCCTAGAGAAGATTTAATGCCGCTCATTTATTTACACATAGAGTTACTTTTTGCTCTTATCTGCAAGCTCGCTATCCATTCTTAAAAATACGGGTTTTATGTTTTCTTTGTCTATTAAGTGTCCGGATTTTAAGTTTGAACAAGTTAAATCATCTAACTTGGTACCCAAATCAAAGCTTAACTGTTCTGACATAGATTTAGCAATATTCGGACAGAATGGGTAAATGAGTGAAGTAATAACACACATTACCTCTAAAACATTTGTGAGAACAATACCGCATTTTTCCATATTGCCCTCTTTTGCAAGTGTCCAAGGCGCATTGTCGGTAACGTATTTATTAGTAACATCTACCAACTCAATGATTTTTTGCCCTGCTTCAGCAATTTCAAAATAGTCGAAATGATGTTTAACAGCTTTGATTGTTTCTATAGCTTTTTCAGCAAGCTCATTTTTACCCAGAAATTCGGGCTTAATATCACCGTCAAAATATTTTACAAGCATTGATAATGTTCTGTTTAAAAGGTTGCCCATAGAGTTTGCCAGATGAGCGTTAACTTTTTCTTTAAAATCGTCGTCTGAATAATTTCCGTCTTTACCGCAAGGGGCAGATGTTGCCATGTAGTATCTCAAAGGATCCGGAATTTCAAGATTAAACGCTTCTAAAATGGATGTCGGAGAAATTACATTACCTAAAGATTTAGACATCTTAGTTTGGTCTATTGTAATCCAACCATGTGCAAAAATATGTTTAGGAAGCGGTAAGTCCAGAGCCATAAGAATTCCAATCCAATAAATGCTATGGAATTTCAGAATATCTTTACCAATAACGTGAACATCGCAAGGCCAAAGTTTTTCAAACAGCTCGCTGCTTCCGTCAGGATCGTAACCTATTGCAGTAATGTAGTTTGAAAGAGCATCAATCCAAACATAAATACCTTGTTCATCATCACCAAGTACCGGAATATTCCAGCTTACGTTTGTTTTTGATCGTGAAACGGAAATATCTTCAATGTGTTCAAGTTGATTAAGAACTTCAGTTGCTCTCCAAGAAGGCATTATAAAATCAGGATGTGTTTTAATATGTTTAATAATATCATCTTTGTATTTCGTAAGTTTAAAGAAATAATTTTCTTCCGACACAACTTCCGGTTTTTTTTGGTGGTCAGGACAAAGTCCGTCTTCCGTAAGGTCTTTTTCACTTAAAAATGCTTCACAGCCGGAACAGTACAAACCTGTATAAGCGTGTTTATAAATGTCGCCTTGTTTTAAAAGTTTATCAAAAATCTTTTGTACAACTTTTTCATGATATTCGTCTGTTGTTCTGATAAACTTTGAATATCCTATATTAAGAGCTTTCCAAGAGTCTTTAAATTTTTGTGCATTCATGTCGCAAAAATCTTTTGGTGAAATTCCTTTTTCTGCTGAAGTTTTTTGGATTTTGATACCATGTTCATCAGTACCTGTTAAAAAGAATGTTTCATCACATCTTTGTGTAAAGTGTCTGTATATAACATCCGTTAAGATTTTTTCATAAGCATGACCTATATGCGGTGCACCATTCACATAATCAATAGCAGTAGTTGTATAAAACTTTTCCATTTTGATATCCTCTTTATAAATCTAATATAGTATAGATTTTAACATAAACATAATATATATTGATTTATAATTTAGTAAACACTCTGAAACCTTTAATTGGCATATTTATTCTAAATTTAGTATATAACCCAAAAAAGGTTTTAATCGAGCAGAAAATCACAATTGACCACACAATAGTGATAAACTGCCATTATTTATATAATCTTAATATGCTATATTTTTCAATATTGTTGACATGCAATTATTTGCGTAATAAAATTTTAATTAAGGAATTTAATCACAATTTAAAAAGGAGATATACAAATGCCGAAAGTATTAGAAAAAAAAGAAGAAAAGAAAGCTGTAAAATCAACAGGTCTTGTTGATAATGTAGAGGCTTTAAATGATTTACTTAACAGAGTAAAAAAAGCTCAGGAAGAATATTCAAAATTCTCTCAAGAAGATGTTGACAGAATATTCAAAGCAGCAGCAACAGCGGCTGACAAAATGAGAATTCCTCTTGCAAGAATGGCTGTAGAAGATACAGGCATGGGCGTTTTGGAAGATAAAATTATTAAAAATCACTTCGCTTCTGAATACATTTACAACAAACACAAAAATGCAAAAACTTGCGGAGTTATAAGTGTTGATAAAGAAAACGGGATTAAGATTGTAGCTGAGCCTCTCGGGATTTTAGCCGGTATCATTCCTACAACAAACCCGACTTCAACTGCTATTTTCAAATCATTAATAGCATTAAAGACAAGAAATGCGATTGTATTTTCACCACACCCACGTGCAACAAAATCAACGATAGAAGCAGCAAAAGTTGTTCTTGAAGCTGCTGTTGAAGCAGGCGCACCAAAAGATATTATAGGCTGGATTGATGTTCCTTCTATGGAATTATCAGATGCTTTATTACACCATCCTAATATAGCTTGCATTTTAGCAACAGGTGGTCCTGGCATGGTAAAAGCTGCTTATTCATCAGGTAAACCGGCATTAGGTGTAGGTCCCGGTAACACTGCAGCAGTAATTGATGAAACAGCGGATATTAAAATGGCTGTATCATCAATTCTTATGTCAAAGACTTTTGATAACGGTATGATTTGTGCTTCTGAACAATCAGTAATCGTTGTAGAAGATATATATGAAGAAGTTAAAAAAGAATTTGTTTATCGAGGTGCGTACCTGGTTAAAAAAGAAGATGAAAAGAAGATGATAGAACTTCCGTTCATAGATCCTCAAAGAGGAACGGCTCATCCTCTTATTGTTGGTCAAAGCGCTCACAGAATCGCAGAACTTTCCGGTTTCGAAATTCCTGAAGATTCAAAAATTCTTCTTTGCGAAAGAACAAAATTAGATTGGAGCGATCCGTTCTCAAGAGAAAAATTGTCGCCAATTTTAACTATGTACAAAGCTAAATCTTTTGAACAAGCTGCAGATATGGCACACGAATTGGTATTAAGAGGCGGAGCAGGTCATACGTCAGTTCTTTATACTGATGAAAGAAAATCAGACAGAATTAATGCTTATGCAGAAAAAATGCCTTCTTGCAGAATTCTGATTAACTCACCTTCTTCACAAGGTGGTATCGGTGACTTATTCAACTTTAAGCTTGAACCATCATTGTCATTAGGTTGTGGTTCTTGGGGCGGCAACGCAGTATCAGGAAATATTGGTGTAGAACATTTATTAAATTACAAAACTGTAGCTGAAAGGAGAGAAAATATGTTATGGTTTAAAGTTCCGCCTAAAGTTTACTTCAAGAGAGGTTGTATTGACCTTGCTCTTAAAGAACTTAAAGGTAAAAAACGTGCATTTATCGTAACTGACCGTTTCTTATTTAATTCAGGTGCAGTTGACAATATTACTAAGGTTCTTGATGAAATCGGAATCGATCACCAAGTATTCTTTGATGTTAAACCTGATCCTACGATTGCAACAGTAAAACAAGCAATGGAAATAGTTAAACCTTATGAGCCGGATGTAATTATCGCATTAGGCGGCGGTTCTCCTATGGATGCAGGTAAGATTATTTGGTTATTATATGAACAACCTGATACAAACTTTGCAGATATTTCAATGAGATTTATGGATATAAGAAAACGTATTTGTCAAATTCCTGAATTGGGACAAAAAGCAACTATGGTTTGTATTCCGACTACATCAGGTACAGGTAGTGAAGTTACACCTTTCTCGATCATTACGGATGAAAAAACTCATTACAAATATGCAATAGCGGATTATGCATTGACACCAAATATGGCAATAGTTGATCCTAACTTTGTTGACGGTATGCCAAAAGGTTTAACTGCAGCATCAGGTATTGACGCACTTGTTCACGCTCTTGAAGCTTATGTATCTTGTATGGCAACTAACTTTACTAATTCAAATGCATTAGAAGCATCAAAATTAGTATTTAAATATTTGGCTCGTTCATACAACGAAGGTGCTAATGACCCGATTGCAAGAGAAAAAATGCATTATGCAGCAACTATTGCAGGTATGTCATTTGCAAACGCATTCTTAGGTTTGTGCCACTCAATGGCTCACAAACTTGGTGCTATGTATAACATTCCTCACGGTGTAGCTAATGCATTATTAATCCGTCAAATTATCAAATTTAACGCAGTTGATAAACCGACAAAACAAGCAATCTTCCCTCAATACAAGTATCCGAATGCTAAGACTAAATATGGTCAAGTAGCAGATGAACTTGGTTTGGGCGGCAAGAACGATGATGAAAAAGTTGAATTGTTGATTAAGGCTGTAGATGAATTAATGACAGAAATCAACTTGCCAAAATCTATCAAGGAATTTGGTGTTAAAGAAGATGAATTCATGGCTAATCTTGATGTATTGGTTGAAAGAGCTTTCGATGACCAATGTACAGGTGCAAACCCAAGATATCCGCTTATGAGTGAGATAAAACAAATCTTCTTAAATGCATACGAAGGAATAGTATAAAAGTACACAGTAAACTGAGTGAGTGAAATCTTGATTCACTCACTCAGTTGCTTTATTATTTTTTAGTGTAGAGGTTTAAAAAGTGGGTATTCCCTATAAAGTTGTTAATAGATTAACATTATATCATTTTATACTTGATGATCTTAGAGAAAGTGAAACTTTTATATCAAGTACAAAGATTGCAAGTCTTTTGAATATAGATGATTCACAAGTACGAAAAGATATAAAATATTTAGAAACTTTTGGAAATACCGGTATTGAAGGAAAATGCAGAGTAGGATATAATATAAAGACTCTAAAACATAAGATAGAAGAATGTTTGGGGTTTAAGCAGACTAAAGATGCATTTATTATCGGAGCCGGCAATTTGGGTTCGGCGCTTGCTAAATATAACAGCTTTAAAGATTATGGTTTAAATATATTAGCAATGTTTGATACAGATAAGAATAAAATAGGAACGACTATTAACGGAAAAGAAGTATTCAGCTTGACAAAAGTCGGTAATCTTGCGTCAAGGCTGGGTGTGGATATTGCAATTTTAACCGTTCCTAAAGATTATGCAAGGGATGCCGCAAATTATCTGGCAGGAGCAGGAATGAAGTATATATGGAATTTTACACCATGTATCTTAGATGTTCCAAAAGATGTAAAGGTTTGGAATGAAAATTTAATAGGAAGTTTTTTACAATTTACTAATAATGATAAGGAAGAAGATATAAAAAATGACAACTGAAATAAAAGTATGCATGGGCAGTGCCTGTTTTGCTAAGGGCAATTTGGACAATTTGGATTATATAAAAAATTATATTAAAGAAAACGGATTGGAAGCAGATATCTCGATTGTAGGTGCATTGTGTGAAAACAAATGTTCTGAAGGTCCGAGAATCATTATAAATGAAAAAGAATATACAAATGTTACGCAAGAAAAGATATTTGAAGTATTAGAATCATATAGGAAAATTATGAACTTAGGCTAATAAAAAGGGGCATAAAAGTATGGAAAAGCAATATCCTGTTTACACCTTAAAAAACGAATGTAATGACTGTTATAAATGTATCAGAGGCTGTCATATTAAAGCTATTCGTATTCAGAGCGGAAGTGCATCCGTAATAAATGAAAAATGTATAGCTTGCGGACATTGTGTAACAATATGTCCTGCAGGGGCAAAAAAAGTCAGAAATGATATAGATGTTGTAAAAGCTCTCTTTTTGACAGGGAAAAAGGTGTATGTATCTCTTGCGCCAAGCTGGGCAGGCGTATATGATTTTTCTAAAGAAAAAATGATTGCGGTATTGAAAAAACTTGGTTTTGCAGGTGTTTCCGAAACGGCTCTGGGCGCGCAGGAAGTTTCTATACAAACAGCTAAGATGCTTAATCAAGCCGATAAAGGACTGTTTATATCTTCTGCTTGTCCTGTAATTGATGATTATATAAGGTTATACAAGCCTGAATTTGCAAAATGTATTACACCGATTGCATCTCCTGCTCTTACTCATTGCGGATTATTAAAGGATATGCTTGGTGAGGATATAAAGATAGTATTCATAGGACCTTGTATTGCAAAGAAAAATGAAGCAGATGCTCATCCTGAATTAATGTCTGCAGCGTTGACATTTGATGAGTTAAATTACTGGATAAAAGAAGAATTTATTGATGTTGAAACTATAGAAACGGATGAAAATTGCAAATTTGTTCCGGAAGCTTCTTATGAAGGTGCTTTATATCCTATAGAAGGCGGAATGAATGAAACAATAAAAAGAGTTGGTATAGATAAGGATGACGTTACATTTATCGGTGTAAGTTCTTTGGAAAGTTTTGACAGATCATTGCAAAATATTAGTCCTGATAAAATAGAAAACAAAATTTTTGTTGAAGCATTAGGCTGTTCAGGCGGTTGTATAAACGGACCGTGCTTATCAAGTGAAAAATCCCGAATTTTGATTACGTCAGATATTTATGCAAATACTCAATATCGTGATAATGTTCCTAAAGAACCAAGAAAAGTTGTTAATAAAGAATATACACCAATGCCTGTCGAAGCTGTTGAATACTCAATTGAACAGGTTACAAAAGCATTAAGAAAAATAAGCAAGCATACAGAGGAAGATGAATTAAATTGCTCAGGTTGCGGTTACGCAAGCTGCAGAGAGTTTGTAAATGCTTTGATTGCCGGAGATGCAGAACCTTCTCAGTGTGTTTCATATATGAGAAAGATAGCCGTCAGAAAGGCTGCAGCTATGCTTAGATGTATGCCTTCTGCGGTTGTTATAGTTGATTCAAATATGGAAATTGTGGAAGCAAATGATTCTTTTGAACATATGTTTTTATCTGAAGATATGTATGAAGTCTTTGCATCCCGTCAAGACGGATTAACAGGTGCAGCTATTGATAGAATTGTACCGTTCAGTGAATTATTTAAATCAGCTCTTGATACAGGCAAAGACATACACCAAGAGCACTACGCACTTGAAGACAAGGTTTTTGATATAAGTATATTTACAATTGAAGATAACGAACTTGTAGGTGCTGTGATATCAGATGTTACAAAATCAGAGATGGATAGAAGTAAGATTGCTCAAAAGGCAAGAGAAGTTATTACGAAAAATATTGCAACAGTTCAAGAGATTGCAAGTCTGCTAGGTGAACATATGGTGGAGACGGAACTGTTATTGAATTCTATTGCAGAAGGTTATGACCCTAATACAAATGAGGATAAAAAAGTTTAATGTTTATTGATATAGCTTGTTCACAAAAAAAGAAATATAATCAAAATGCATACGGAGATTATTTTGCATCAAACCGTTTTCCTAATATGAACAGGGTTGTAGCTGTTTTATCAGATGGTCTTGGAAGCGGAATAAAAGCAAATATTCTTGCTTGTATGACCTCGACAATGCTTCTCAAATTTATGGAAAATCATTCTGATATAGAACAATCTTGTGAAATTATCATGAACTCACTTCCTGTGTGTAAAGTCAGAGGTATTAGCTATTCTACTTTTTCGGCTATTGATTGTTTTGAAAACGGAAAAGCAAAAATAGTTGAAGAAGGAAATCCCGACTTTATTTGGATTAGAGGAGGTGAAGTTTTAAAACCTGAGTGTCAGACAATTCAATCAAAAGATTTTAAGAACAGAAAGATGAAAGTTTATAATATTAAGCTTGAGAAATATGACAGAATAATCTTTTGTTCTGACGGAGCAACTCAGGTTGCAATGGGTACAAAGCAGTATCCGCTCGGGTTAGAAAGAGATGGACTTATAAAGATTATTTTGCATAAATTAGAACAAGAACCTGAAATATCATCTCAAAAACTTGCGGATTATTTGGTTAAGCAGATTGAATTAATTGCACCAAACCGAGAACTTAAAGACGACACTTCTGTTGTGTCAATTTATTGCAGAGATCCGCGAGAATCGTTAATATTTACCGGTCCTCCTTATCATCAGGAAAAAGATAGTTATTACGCTAAGTTTTTTATGGAATTTAAAGGAAAAAAAGCCATATCCGGCGGAACAACCGCTAATATTATATCAAGAGAACTAAATATTCCCGTAATAGCGAAGTTATCGATGAATTCAGGAAGACTTCCCGGTCTTTCAGAAATGAAAGGTGTTGATTTAGTAACAGAGGGTATCTTAACACTAACAAAAACATTAGAATACCTTGAAAGCGGAAAGAGTGAAGAAAATGCAGCAAAAACATTGATGGATTTTCTTCTTGACAGTGATGTGATATACTTCTTGGTAGGTGCACAAATGAATAAAGCGCATTATGATCCAAATTTACCTATTGAAATTGAGATTAGAAAAAATATAATAAAACAGATGGCATCCGTGTTGGAAGAAAAATATTTGAAAAAGGTTAACGTACAGTTTGTATAAAGGAGTTTATTATGGCAAAAGTAGAAGTAAAAGTATGTTTAGGAACAACTTGTTTTGTAATGGGCGGAAATAACTTACAGGAATTAAATGATATTATTCCTCAAAAATATGGTGATAAGGTTGAAGTTATGGGAAGCAACTGTTTAGGATTATGTTCAATTAATTGGGAATATTCAAAAGCACCATATGTAAAAGTAGATGATGAAGTTGTTACCGAAGCTACTGTAGAAAAAGTATTAGAAGTAATAGATAAGAAATTAGGATAGACAAATGGCAGGACAAGCAATACATTTAAAGAAAGAAATATTAGTCAGAATTATAAAAGCATTTTTATCAGATAATTTTGAAGAACAAACAAGGCTAATTCCCTTTGCAATGCGTCCAAAAGGAATGGAAGTTCCATACAGATGTTGTATTTATAAAGAGAGAGCTATTATTAAAGACAGAACGATAGCAGGTTTGGGATTTCCTATAGAAGAAGATGATGAAACGGTATCACTGGGAACTTATGCAAAAAGAGCTTTGGAAAGAACAGAGATTGACGATAAGAACTTAACTGTATTACAAGCTGCTTGTAAAGGTTGTGCAACAAACAGAATTTATGTAACTGATTTGTGTCAAGGCTGTGTTGCAAGACCTTGTACTACTGCTTGTAAATTTGGGGCGGTATCTATTGTAAACGGCAAATCTGTTATAGATGATGAAAAGTGCAAAAAATGCAAAATGTGTGTGAATGCTTGTCCGTATAATGCAATAGTAAAAATTACCGTTCCATGCGAAGATTCTTGTCCTGTAGGTGCGATAAAGAAAGATGAAACAGGATTTGCAAGTATTGATTACACAAAATGTATAAACTGCGGAAGATGTACGGCAGCTTGTCCGTTTGGTGCAGTTCATGAAAAAAGCCAAATAATTGACATATTGAAAGCAATAAAATCTGAAAAGAAAGTTATTGCGATGATTGCACCATCTATTGCAGGACAATTTCCAGGAAATATTTATCAGCTTAAGTCTGCTATTATTAAAGCAGGATTTGATGATGTTTATGAAGTTGCACAAGGTGCGGATATTACGGCAACAAATGAGGCAAAAGAGTTTGTGGAACGTATGGAAAAAGGTGATTCATTTATGACAACATCTTGCTGTGCTGGATATAATCAATTGATTAAGAAACATTTGCCGGAAATTAAACCTTTTGTATCAGATACAAAGACTCCTATGTATTATACAGCAGAGCTTGTTAAAAAAGAATTTCCTGAAGCGGTTGCTGTTTTTGTTAGTCCTTGTGTTGCAAAACGTGCGGAAAGTTTTGAGAATAAAAATGTTGACTATGTAATGAACTATGAAGAACTAGGGGCATTATTTATTGCAAAGCAAATTCAGATAATGGATTGTGAACCGGCAAAATATGCTGTGGAATCATCTAAACAAGCTCGTAATTTTGGATTTACGGGTGGTGTTGCAGATTCTGTAAAATCAGCTCTTAATGATGAAGAATCTATTAAGCCTTGTATAATAAACGGATTAAATAAGGATTCAATAAGACAGTTGAAAAAATATGCAACGTCCGGAACTTGTGAGGACGGGTGTAACATGGTTGAAGTAATGTGTTGCGAAGGCGGTTGTATAGGCGGTAATGCAACAATAAATAACCAAAAAACAGCAAAAAAATTAATCGAACAGCTTTCTAATGAAAGTAAAGATATAGAAAAAATTTAAAATGAAAATTTCGTTTAAAAACATAGTTTTTTTAGGAAAGCAACACTCGTATAAAATTGGTAAAAATACTGTTGTCGAACATTCTGATGACAATGATGTTTTAATTAAGAGAATAGAATACGATGAGTTTAGTCGTGATGTCGATTCAAAAACTTTTGATAAACGAGGTAATGTTTTAGAGCATTTGCATAAAGATTATTATGAGTCAGAAAATGAAGAAGGAATAATAGAAACATTCAAAAGTTCCACGCAAGAATATAAACGAAAATCATATACAAAAATAGAGAATGGGTTTAAACATTTTATAGATGATTTTCAATCAAAATCAGGAAAAAACTATATTAATGATTTTGTACACGATTTATCAGGGAATTTAATTAAAATAATTAATAATAAAAAAGAATTTTATATAAGATAAAATATTATAAGTGAAAGGAGAGTTTATATGTTTAACTGGGAAAAAGACTTAAACGTAAATGAAGTAAAAGAGATTAGGACTCGTACAACTGTTTATTTCGGATGCGGTGCGATTCAAAAAATAAATGATATTGCAAAACTTTATTCAGAAAGAGGCATAGATAAAATAGTCGTAATGTCAGGCAGAAATGCTTATAAATCAACAGGAGCTTGGGATGTCGTTGAAAAAGCTTTAAAAGACAATAATATAGGTTATATTAATTATGACAAAGTTACTCCAAATCCAACAACCGATGCAATTGATGAAGCAACAAAAATGGCAAGAGAGTTCGGAGCCAAAGCCGTTGTTACTATAGGCGGCGGTTCTCCTACGGATGCAGGTAAATCGGTTGCTATATTACTTAAATATCCTAATGAAACAGGAAGTAATTTATATGAATTTAAATTTATACCTACAGACGCAGTGCCTATTGTTGCGATAAATTTAACTCATGGTACAGGAAGTGAAACAAACAGATTTGCCGTTGCGACAATATTAGAAAAAAATTATAAACCTGCGATTGCGTATGATTGTATTTATCCGGAATTTGCAATTGACGATCCTGATTTAATGATCGGTCTTTCACCAAAACAAACAAGATATGTTTCTATTGATGCAGTTAATCATGTTGTTGAGGCTTCGACTTCAGTTGTTGCATCACCGTATGCGGTTACTCTTGCAAGAGAAACAGTAGAACTTGTTGGGAAATACTTACCAAAAGCAATTGCTAATCCTCAAGATAAAGAAGCCAGATATTATTTGTGCTATGCAGCAATGATAGCAGGTGTATGCTTTGATAACGGATTGTTACATTATACTCATGCTCTTGAACATCCTCTAAGTGCAATGAAACCTGATTTTTCACATGGCTTAGGTTTGGCAATATTACTGCCGGCAGTTATTAGGAATATTTATTCCGCAAAAGCAGAAACTCTAAAATATATTTTGGAACCTATCGTAAAAGATATGTCAAGTGCAGATAAGGCAGCACAAGGTGTATATGAATGGCTTAAATCAGTAGATGTTCCCAATAAGCTGAAAGATGAGGGATTTACTGAATCTGATGTAGAAAAACTTACAGAACTTGCTTTTACAACACCATCACTAGACGGACTGTTGGGTATAGCACCTACAAAAGCAACAAGAGAAGCTGTTTCTGCAATTTATAAAGAATCACTATAATATATTTTTATTGAAAAATTTATGAGGGTGCGTTATTTTGACGCACCCTTAGATTTTATTAAATTATGGATGTAACTTTTTTACCATACAACAATACATTTGAACTTGTGTTTTTACACCGTCTTTTATACATTCCTGCATTAGTTCTTTTATATATTCCTTTTTGTATTGAGGTTTATGGTATTCAAAATAAAATCCGTCGATTTTTACTTTTTTAATATCGTTACCGGCAGGAGAACCAAAATCTCCGTTAAATTTATCGGCACTTTCTATTGTATCAAATAATATATTACGTTTTTGTTCGTATTTATTTGACTTAGGTTTAATAATTTCTAATTTTTTATCTGATATATAAAATTTTATATCTTTGTTTCCATCATTCAAATAAAGATAATTTTTTGATTGAGTCAGAGGTTTTGAACTTTTCAGATATCCAAGCGGATATACAAAACCGTTTTTTGCAAAATAATAAAATAAACCGTGATAAGATGAGCCGTTTTGGTTTACTTTGTCTGTAATAATCAAAATGCGTTCTTTTGATTTATCAATTTTTACAGTTGTATAATAGTAATCTTTAGGGAATTCTGTCAATACTACAGAATAATCAAAATAATCTTTTTTAGAATTATATTTGTCTGTAAGCGGTTTATTTAAAGAAACATTAATTAAAGGTTTAAAGTTAAATTTTTCATATTTTTCAAAGATTTTTTTTCTTTCTTTATAATCTTGTTCGGATAAATTTTGCCATTTTTCGTCTGAGTATGATAAAAACCATGGTTTTGTCGGATTTGTGTAGCCGTCATATTTAAAATTTATTTGAGGAAAAAGTTCTGTTGAATTTTCAACCAAATTATAAACTCTTACACCGCTTTCCAATGCACCTGATGAATATTCATTACAAACGAAACTGTTGTCACATACGTAATACCTATCTCTGGTGCCACCACTAATTACATGTTGTGGTGTTCTGTTTACCATTGTATAAATATCATAGATTACACCTTGCCAATTTCCGTCTGCGATTTCTCCTATCAAGAGTTCATCTATTCCGTCTGCGTTAATATCAAAATATGTGTATCCGATTTTATTTTTTGGAATTATATTGTACATATAACTCATATTTTCTTTTTCAAGTTTTGAGGAATCCCATTTTTCTTTTATGGCGGTTAAATGTTTTTCTAAAACACTTTGATATAAATCTTCACCTTTCATTCCTTGATTTTTGAAATATTTTGTACCGTTTTTGCCTTGGATGTTTATAACATCTCCAATGTCATAAAGAAGTTTGAATTCTTCAGGCGGTTTGGAACTAATTGTATAATCATATTGAACATCTGTCGGATGTTTTAATACAATATCATACAAATTTCCATTTTTATCCGTTAATTCTCCGATTTTTTTTCCTCCGGGAAGATTTGCGTGATCTGCCGGATTTTTGTATGCTTTTATTCCGAATGCAAAACCGCCGAATCCGGATTTTTTAGAATCCTTATGGGTGATAGAAATTTTATCTTTTTCTGTTTTTGCTTCATATAACCCTTTTAATTCTTCCGGTAAAGTTATTGAAAAGAGTTTATTTTTTACTGTAGTATCTTTTAATAAATCTTTATTTGCTCTAATAAATTCTGTTGTTGTTTTATCTTTATTATCAATCCACAAAAGTTTGTTATTATCTATTTTTATAATTCCTGAGCCGTCGTTATAATCAATTTTATCTTCTTGCTTGCCATTTTCATTATAATAACGATATATATGAATTCCTTTTGTATATTTTATACAATTATTCCCGTCTGATTTACCGCTAAATCTGTATATGTCTTTTTGGGCAAGGTTATTTTCTCTCCATGTTATAAAGATTTGATATTCTTTATTATTTTCATTTGCAAAAATGTCCATAACAACACGTTCTGATACTTTTTCTGCCCATTTGCCCGTAATACTTGTATCTTCAGAAGCAAAAACGCATAGTGAGAAAAGCAATATAATAAGAATTTGTATTTTTTGCATTTGGTAAATCCTTTGCTATAGCCGAATATAATTTTGGCATATTTTTAGTGATGAGTATTAAAAATCAGCTTATGATGATGTATTACATAGCAAGTTAGCACGCAATTTTTCTTATGTCAACACAAAATTAAGTTCATACAGATTTTTATAAATATTATTCCATTTTATATTTGAATATTCTTTCTGATTATCTTATTATATTAACGTGAAAGCCGAAATATTAAAGAGAGTCAGAATAGAGAGATATTTATTTGGAATAACCATGGCATTTGTTATGGTTTTTGTTGCTGAAGTTTCACATGAAACAGAAATTATATTTCCCGAGATTTGTGCATTGACAATCGGTGCTTGGATTAGCGAACAGCAACCTTGGAAAACAAATAAGCGACGCATTTTTATACTTATGTCTTTGGCAGCACTGTTTGGAATGTTAGTTGTGAGATTTTGTGTTTTGCCTCTGATATTTCAAGTTTGCTTATGTTTTGCGTTTACCGGATTTATATTGACACTATTTAAGACAAACTTTGTACCGATTATTTCTGCTTGTATACTTCCTGTATATCTGAGTACAAGCAGTTGGATATATCCAATATCAGTTTCTCTTATGTCGCTGATAATAATTTTTGCTCAATGGCTTATGGAAAAATATCATTTTCGTCCGGTTAATAATTTTGTTCCATGTGAGTTTGATATAAAATCACAATTGATAAAATGGTCAAAGTTATTAATTTTCTTTTGTTTAATTGCTCTGATACCATTTAAAACTCATCAGATATACTTTCTTGCTCCGCCTTTAATAGTTATGTTTACCGAGCTTTCTAATCCAAAAAGCCCTGCAAGAACAAAGCCGCTATATATTGTAGGCTTAATGGCATTTGCTTCTTTTATAGGCTGTACTTTAAGACTAGTTTTAAATGAATTTTTGGGACTACCGTTATTTATATGTACAGCACTTGCGTGTATTATTTTATTTTATACTTTAGATAAATTAAAAATATATTTTCCACCTGCCGGTGCAATTTTATTAATACCTATGATTTTAGATAAATCACTTCTTATAAGATTTCCATTTGAAGTATTAATAGGGGCTGCAATTTTGAGCTTTTGTGCAATAATCTTATTTAAAGAAAAAGATTTATCTTCAATACAATAGTAGTATTGTATTGAAGATTACATAGCGCCGATTCCGCGTAAAATACCTATCATACCTTCAGCGGCAATATCATTTTTAACTTTACCTTCACTATTAAAATAATAAAAATTCATTACACAAACAGAAATCTTTTTACCGGTAGGAGAAATACCCATAAAATCTCCGTCGTGTGTTCCGGTTAAATCCCATTTTACTGCAACTTTATCTTTATCTGCAATCATGTCAGTTATATGCCATTGAACATCAGAAAAACCTTTTCTCATCCAATGAACAACAGATAAATAACCTTTCCCTCCATATAAAGGCTCAGGGCTTGCCGGTGTATAGAACGGAGCATCATGTGCTACAAGTTCATTTGCCAATTTTTCATCCGCAGTATTAATCATTGTTTCAAATTTTTTCATTAATTCTTTGTTTTGTTCTGTTAAATTCATAAAATGTTCCTTATTTATATAAAAAGCTGATTATTTGTTATTTGTTCTTATCCTAACATAATTCAGCATCGCCAAAGCCAAATTGCTCTAAACTTCCTTTTTTTGCTTGAACGCAAATGTATTCCAAATCAGTTTTTGACTCCATAGTCCTGATTGCATCCGGTAAAACTTTTATGCAAGAACCTTCTTTAACACCAATTGTTTCATTATCCAGTGTCATAGTACCTTCACCTTTCAAGAAAATATAAATTTCTTCATTCTGAAAGTGTTTATGATTAAAAGGTAATTTGATTCCTGCCGGCATGGAACTTATTGAAATCTCACAGCTTGTTAATCCCAATAAATCATGCAAAAATGCTTTTCCGTTTTCATATTTTTTACCTATTTCACTAATTTTTCCTATTTCTGCATTTTTAAAGTTTGTCATAATAATATCTCCTTTTCTCTTATATTTTTTTTAAAATATGTATTAAAGTATTTGCCTCACCTTCAGATAAATTTTTACACAGCATATTGTTTAAATCAGAAGATATTTTATCAAATACCGGTTTAAAATCTTCACCTTTTTTTGTTAAAACAATATACGTTATACGACTGTCTTCTTTTGATGTCTCTCTTTTTATATAACCTAATTTTTCAAGTTTATTAATTAAAACAGTTACTGTAGGTTTTGTTCTGTGTATGGAATTTGCTATATCTTTCATTGTCATTTTACCGTACTTGTAAAGACAGACTAATATGTCACCATGGCTGGGAGCAAGGTCTTCTGAACCGTTTTGCTTGAGAGCATCAATAATAAATCTGTTTCCCTTTTCGTGTATTTTTGATATAAGTGATAAAATTTCTTTCATACAACTATTATAGTTAGATATCTAACTATTGTCAAGCGGAAAATTTTTGTAAAACTTATAATCATATTGATTTAGAATTGTTGGATGTTTTAGTCCTTTTCGGCAATTAAAAAAACAAAAAATATTTATAAAATGATTTTATGAATACTGTAAATAAACTATTAAAATCGCTAAATTATGATACAAAACTCAAAATGGATGATTGGACAATACAGCATCAATTTGTAAGTGGTATGAGAAAATGGATTGCTAATATTGTGCCTGCAGAACTTTTAACCAGAAGTGTTAAAGATGCTGTTGAGTCATTGGTAACATTAAGTCAGGATGGTATTTTTTATGATAAATTCCCTGATGTTATAGACAGCCCTAATTATGGAGATAATTGGGGTGTAAGTGCAAACTATATTGAAATAAATAACCGTGCTATAGCTCAAATGGACGGTAATGAATGTAAAAGCGGATTGATAAGTTCTATAAAACTTCTTCCGGCAATTCCCCCAAGTGCAAAAAGTTGGGCAAATTGTATAATTTTATCTCAAATATTTCCTAATATTTATGGTGATGGTTATAACAAACCTGTTGATGAAGAAAATTCTATATACGGAATAAAACTTAACACTGAATATAGCAAGAATATAATAAATTATGATATTATAAACAAAATCAGTTCTTCTGAACAGTTTAGAGCATTTAATGATTTAGCCCATTTTCATGGATTAAAAACAGGCTTTAGGACAGTAATCTCTGCTGATCAAATAAAATTTGTTCAACCGGATGGTGGTGATGTCGGTTTTGATTGGAATAATTCCGAACATTTTAATTTATTTTTGAATGCGCATATAGAACTGATAAATATGGGCTTTGAAGCAATTTTTATAGATTCTGCAAAGCATATCGGCGGATATGATATGGGTAATTATACCGGTGTAGGTGCATTACCAAGCTATGAACAAATGCAGTATATAATCCATGAGATTAGAAGTAAAAGCGGGAAAACACACCTGAGTTTTGTGGGAGAGAAAAGTACAGGTGACTTTGTGAGATATGAAAATTTGGGTTTATCTACAGGAACAGGTTTTATTAATCCTGATGATTTTCATACGGTAAGAGATCATGCAATAAATTATAAATATTCAAAAAATTATTCTCCCGGAATAGAAGTTTCAAATGATAATGATACAGGCGGAAGAAGCTACGAAGAACGCTTGCGCAGGATTCATAATTCAATTTTTGCATACGAATTTCCCAGTGATAAACTGGCAAGTTTTATGCAAATGGAAGATTTGTTTCCGCTAAGATATGATACAAATACTCACCACCTTATGATGTCCAATCCTTCATACTCAACAGACGGAACGCCTGAAAGTCATTGGGAAAACCTTTTTACAAAAGATGACGGTAGAGAATACAATAAAAAAGTTGCGGAATTATTTGTACACTCTTTGAATCTATAAATCTTCAGCCGTAATTTCCAAAACTTTTTCCGGTTTTAATTTAAGCGGAATCCGTAAAAATTATACCATAACTTATTAAATTGTAAAAAACGCAAAAACTGCCATAATGATTTTTAGTTTTTATTTACAACCGTTATTTTCATTACACTTGCAGTTATTGCCGCAAGAACATTGACATTTGCATTTTGGCGCAGTTTCTTCCAGAACTTTATCTGTTTTTTCAATAGTTTTTTCCGCAGAATTTTGCATTTTGTTTCCAAGTTTTTTCATACCTTTAGCAGTTGAATTAGAAACTTTGTTTGCACCTCTTACAGTCGCCTTTTTAACTTTGTCAGTTCCGCTCTTTATATGTGGCTTTGCTTTATCTGCAACATTTTTTGATCCTTCGGCTATTGCTTTACCGGCTTTTTTAGAACCTGATTTGACGCTCTCTGCTGTTTTTTCAGCAGCCGCTTGCGACATAACAGAAACAGTTTCCCAAGCAGATTCAGCAGTTGTTTGTTCTTCAATTTCAGCAAAAGTTATATTTGTAGTTAATAAAAGACTTGCTGCAACAGCTGTTGTAATAGTTAAAAACTTTCTCATAATTCTCTCCTTTGCTAATTCCAATAATATAGTTTTTCTATTATCATGTCAATTATACATATGCTTTTATTCTTGTCCTTATATATTCGTCTCTGACATCATTACCAGTTTCTGAATTTAATGCACAAACAAGTTCTTCTTCATCTTCAATATAGTTTTCTTCAAAAATGTCATCTGCTCTTTCTGTCAGTTCAGCCACATATTCTTTATATTTTTGGAATACGCGATTTTTGTTTGGTTTAATTTTTGCACATAATACAATATCATTGTATTCGTCAGTAATTTCTAAATTCTTATTTCCCTTCATTGCAGAAAATAATTCGAATATATTACACAAATCTTCTACTTCAAGGCTATATAATTTTTCATTACCGGTCACACGGTACAATTCATCCGCAAGAGATTGTTCTGCTGATAATATTTTAATTTTGCTGTTTTTTGGTGCTAAGTATTTCGGAATTTTTAAACAACTTCCTTCTAAATTTGCTCCGGTCCTTTTTATACACATTTTTTCTTTAAAGTTTTTAATTTTGTATGCATCATTATTAAAAGCATTTGATTTTTCCTGAAGTCTTATAACAAATGATGATTCTTGCGTATAAGTACTCAAAAAATCTTCCGGCATGAAATCAAATCTTCTTGATAATTGTCCCCTGATCTGTTGTATTTGTCTTTCTTTGATTATATCTTCAGAATTTTCAAATAACGGAAGGTAAATCTCTTTTAGTTCTTTTGGCATAAATTTTAAAAATTTATCATTGAATTGTATTTTTATTTCATCGGAAAAAGCACTTTTATCAGAGAATAGTATTAATAGACTCCTGCCGTATGATTTTATATAATCAGCAAGCTTTTTATTATTTTCAGGTTCATTACCTTCTGTATTTTTTGCAATAAAATACTTATCTGCAATGTTATAAACTTCTTCTTCTGTTAATTCCTTTTTGTATTCATTATAAAGCCTTTGGATTCTGTTAGCATCAGGAAGTTGTTTTTTAGGTAAATTTTCACGCATTTTATTTCCGTATGCAACTATCAAAAAATTTGAATCCATACCGTAAAACATAGGATTGGCACCTTTGGCACATAGTTCGTTTGCGATTGCAGTCGTTATTGCATTTTGCAATCTTACTCCTCTTTGACGGTTATTTTCTGTTCCTACGATACTCATAGCCTCTATAACTTCGCTTGGCATGTTAGTGCCGGTTTTATAAACTTGAGTCATTTTTTCTATAATATCTTGTGGATAGCCATCTAAAATAAGCTCCATCATTTCTTCAACATAATTAGCCGGCAGTATTTTATCACTATTCAAATGCTGTTTGTATGCTTCACGAAATTCTTGTTTATAATCGTATACTTTTTCAATAGCTTTTTCTTCAACAACTTTTTGTTGTTCAGCTTCTTTTAATTTTTGTTCTTCTATGTATTTTTCTCTTGCTATTAGTTTAATTCTATACGCTCTGTCACGAAAAATCTCTTGTTTTAAATCTTCAAACTGACCTCTTTGTATGGAAGTTTCGACTCTCGAGATTGCTTTGCTTAAATTTTGCCCGAATTCTTCCGCTAAATCTCTATGATTTTCCCAAAATTCAGTCATAATTTTAGACTGAAACTCGCTAAACTCTTTTGTGTCATAAAGCATCTCAACAGGTTTTAATATCTGTTGTGCGGAAAGAAAATCTGATAATTCTTTTATCAGTGCTCTTGAATGATTCCAAGCATCAATCATTGCGAATCTTAGAGGCTCTCTTCCTTCTCTCATTTTGTTAATGAGTTCTGTTCTTTCCTCAGAAGTCATTTCCTGCCATCTGACCGCAAGTTTTCTTACACGTTTAATATGAACAGAGTCTTTATCAGCTTCAGATAAAAGCGCATAGAATTTTTCTATATTCTTTCTGAACCACAAATTAAAAATATCTATATCTTTTAAATCTGATGTTCCAATTTTTATTTTTCCGGTTGGTCTTTCCAATGTTTGAGTAGAAGTTCCGTCTTTGATTTCTTTTTTTCTTGCTCGTACGAATTTTTTGTAATTTTTGTATAAATCTTCTTCAGAATCAACACCTGCAGCAAGTTCAAGTTTTTCATCATAAGAAAGATTGTTCCACCAATTATCACGACCTTCACATCGTTTTGATAAAATTTCAAACTTTTGTTCATCGTTTAATGAGTTCCAATACTTTAACTGTGCCTGTGATATTTTGAGTCCGAACTCATCGGAATACCCTTCTCTGGTAAATTTAAGCGAGTTTTGATACGCTGTATCAGGACGCATTATTCCAAGTGATTTTAAAGTAGAACTTACTATATATTCACTGTCTTTATATCTGCGTTCAAACTCTGTTTTTACATCTTCATTCAAATCTTTTTTTATATCAGAATTTATTTCATCTAATGTTTTTGCTTCCAAAAAGATTTTCTTTAAAAGATAAACAGATAAATCTTCTCCGTTTTTTAAAATTCCGTTATCAAACAAATCCTTGAATTCCCTGTAAATACCGAGAATACCGTTTGTAGCTTTTGTTTCTTCAATATTTTTCAAATCTGCAAATAAACTTTCTTCCGGAAATAGCTCTTTAACATCTTTTATATTTTTAGCTTGCAATAAAGCAATAAATGCTGATTTTTGAGCTTCCAGAGGTGTAAATTTGAACTTATCAGCTATACCTTCTAAAAAATTTTTAACTGTAGAAGGAAATCTGTTTAAATTAAACTCATAAAATCTTACCATACTTTTATCAACTCTCGGAGTTCCTAAAAAACTTGGTTGAATAGAGCTTATCGTATTTGTTTGTATTTTTTTATTTTGGATACATTGTATATTTGTATATGAATTAATGCTGTTTATTTTCATGAAAATTTACTCTGGTCTTTATTTTTTATAAACCGTGTAAAAAATATTTTTGCCATTTAGGAGTAAATAAATTCTTGTTTTCCGTTTTCATCTAAAATTAAGGCACACAAATGCGCATTTTTATATTTTCCGCACCCTAAATCAATGCCGATTTTACCTTCATCTATATAAGGTTTATCAAATTCAGTATGACCAAAAATAATCTTTTGAGGCAAATTATGTTTTGAATGAATAAACTTGCCTCTAATATAAACCAAATCGACTTCATTTTGATCTTCTAAATCGTAATCAGGATTAATGCCGGCATGGACAAAAAGGTATTTGTCTGTTAAATAGTAAAATTTAAGATTTTTATAAAAATCACCATGGATTTTCATTATATTATCAAATCCGCCGTAACTTCTTGTAGTTGCAGGCCCTCCGTAGTTATCATAGAGCCAGCCGTAATATTCATCAGATTTAGCTCTCATCATAGCGTATTCGTGAGAACCGATAAGGTAAACACATTTGTTGTCATTTGCTTGTTCTATAACCCTGTCTACAACCTCTTTAGATTTACTTCCTCTATCAATATAATCACCCATAAATACAAAAATATCATCAGGATGTGTATCTATCTTTGACAATACGCTTTCCAGCTTTTCCAGTTCACCATGAATGTCTGTTATTGCTATGTATCTTGACATAATTACCCTCTATAGAATTATACCACAGTAAAAATATTGCACCTGAATGAAAAATTTGATATCATGAAAGAAAGTTAAGATTAGTTGTTATGCGTATTCAGTCAATCACGAGTTTTTATAAATCACATACACTTTATAGGAGCAATTCATCTGTGTCAAAGCCGTCGCAGTCGCATAAACCGAGAATAACAGAAGAAAATTACCTCTACTATTATTATGATATACCATTTCAAGGTTCAACATCCGCGGGTAAACCTTTGAGAAGGCTTAAAGATATTACCTGTCCGTATAGAGGAATTAAGATTATTCCGGGTACTGCTCTCAGAGGATTTGAGAAAAATTTAGCAAAATGTAAGTCTTCAGAAGAAATTGTAGCTCTTTTAGGACAGTATTATGACAATCTGCTCTCGACGGAAAAATCCATGTATGCTATCTTTAAGGATTTTTCGATGCTGAATCCTAAGGATAATATACAAAATTGTTTACAAATGTTATACACAAATTGTTTAACAAAATTGAAATTAGAAGAATTTAACGTACTGGATGATGTTGATATTATGTCAAGAAAACTTTCACCAAGTACAGCACTAAAACTAAGGCATAAAACAACAAGATGCAGGCAGTTGATTTCATTTTTATTTTTTTTAGAAGAAATTATACCTAACGAAAATGAACGAGAAATATTTAATGATATTAAAAATAAAGCACTCTTTCTTCCGACATCAGGAAGCAGTAAAAATGCGTTTGTCGTAAAGTATTCTCGCAGAGGACAGGAAGAAGCGGCAAGACGTTTATTTATAGGTTCAACAGGTTCAATAGAGCACGTTACACCGGATTCACTCGGAGGGTTGAATACTATCGGGAATTTCTTATTAACGTCTGCTGACGGCAACAGATACAGGGAAAATATGCCTTTACCCGAATATATAAAAAGACATCCTAATATTCCTCTTTACACGCAAAAATATATAGATGACGTTATAAGGAATATTCATGAAGGAGAGCTTCAAGGTAATGAAACATATCCTTATAAGATTAAGAAAAAACTTATGGATGAATCAAACGGCAGAATTATGATAAGTCTCGGAAAATATAAATATACTGAAGAAGAAGCAGCAGAAGCCGTAAAAGAGTACGAATGCAGATGGGATAAGTATAAGTTAAAATAGCATGAAAATTATAAATACAAATTACTAACTTTTTCTGCTACATTATTATACTTTTGTAATGCAAGGCTTATAACAAATTTCTGGTTAAAATATTTGTTATATTCACATGAATCTTCTGCAATCTTTGTTAAAGCAATTGCTTTGGCAAGTTCACTTTCAATATTATTTAAAATTCTGTATAATCTTTTAGATTTTATTATTTTCATATTTATCTCCATATTTAAATCATTAATTATTTATGATATACATATTTTTATTAGTGTTATAACATTAATTATTAATGTTATAACACTTAGATATATTTATGTCAAATTGCTATTATTATGTTTATGAAATGTGCATGTTTAAAAATATTAGGGCATAATATAAAAGTTGAAAGAGTAAAAAAAGATTATTCTCAAGAAAAACTTGCAGAAATAGCAGGTATTCAAATGCAGCATTTAAGCAAAATAGAAAATGGTGAAAGTGATATTAAATTTACAACCTTGCTTGCAATAATGCGTGCATTAGATGTATCATTTGAAAAACTGTATGATGTGAATATAGAAATGTAGGTCAGGTTTTACCTGACAAAAACTAAAACATGAACCGAGGTTTTATTGTACATAGATTACGAAAAAATTGGGGAAAAATTAGGGTTTGGAAAAGAGTTTTTCTATAATCTTAAAGTTAAACAAAATTTAGCCTACATTAAAAAAAATCAAAGTAGGGTTTTAAAAAAGCTTATGCATAAAGCCCCGATTAATGTTATTTTTTATGTTTACGATGAATCAAAATGGAAATCCCAATCGGTATATGATTTGATGGATAAAGATGAAAGGTTTAATCCTGTAGTTGTAGTAACAAAAAATTGTGCCTTAGAAGGGAATGCAAATTATCAAACAGAAGAAGATGTAAAAAGATGTTATGAATTTTTTAAGAATAAAGGGATAAATGTCGAGTACGGATATGATATAATCTATCATTCCAATCCTTCTCAAAGCAGACAAGATAATGAACAATATATCCCATTTGAAAAATTTAATCCAGATATTATTATTTATTCTCATCCGTGGTATGTTTATAAAACACAAGGTCCTGTAGTTTGTTCAAAATTCGCGCTTACTTATTATATTCCTTATTTTATTCCGGCATCTGAACAATGGCATGAATACGGTTTAAGATTTCATCAATATTTGTACAGACATTACGTACCTACGGATTTGGTAAAAGATTTTTATTCGGCGAATATGTTAAACAAGGGCAAGAGTTTAAAGACAGTGGGACATCCAATCTTAGATTATTATTTTTTGAATAAAGATAAAGAAGTTAATTTAAAAGAATATATTATTTACGCTCCTCATTGGACAGTTTGTGGTGATAATTTGCGTTTCGGAACTTTTGATTGGAGTGGGGAAAGAATATTGGAATTCGCAAAAGAGCATAAAAATTTGAATTGGGTATTCAGACCGCATCCGCTTTTGTACAAATTCGCATTAGCATCAGGATTTTTACCAAAAGAAAAGCTGGACAATTATTATAATGAATGGAAATCGTTTGCTTTGTACAGTGAGGGTGGGGATTATATGAAGTTATTCTCCGAATCACGTGCAATGATAACAGATTGCGGTTCGTTTTTGAGTGAATATTTTGTATCTGAGAATCCTGTTATTCATTTGGTTTCAGAAAAATTTGAGGGAAATTCAACTATTAAAGAAATAGATAAAACATACTATACTGCATGCAATTTGGAGGAGCTTAATATATATCTTAAAAATGTTATATTAGATAAAAAAGACGGTAAAAAATCAGAAAGAACAGAATTATTAACAAAACTAAAATTAAAAAACAGTTTTAGTGCTAAAAACATAATTGATGATATACTGAATGATATTGGATGAACTTATGAGTCTTAAAGATAAACTTGATATTGTATTAATTACTTATAATCGTAAAGAGTTATTGGAAAAAACTTTAGTGCAGGTTTTTGCGCCTAATTCACCAATAAAAGATTTTGATATAACAATTTTAAATAATGCCTCAACAGACGGTACAACAGAGCTTATAAATGAGTATTGTTACAAATATCAAAATATTAAACATATTATAAATCGTAAGAATATAGGCGGTTGTGCCAATATTGCAAAAGCACTTGTTGAAGTACCTTTAAAACAATATGTATGGGTATTATGTGATAATGACAGCTATGATTGGTCTGTTTGGAATGAGATAAAAAAAGCAGCAGATGAAAACTATGATTTAATATATACAAGAACTTGCAATAATTCTGTTTCGGATATTTTTTATACGGCAACATTAGTTTCCGGTTGTATTTATAAAACTGATTTGATAACAGATACTGTAGCAGAAAATATTTATGACTATATAAAATTTCTTTTTCCGCATCTTGCAATAACTGCGCAGGTTATAAATCATAATAAATCTATTTATATTCCATCAAAAGATATTGTTTATTCCGGTATAAATCCGGAACACGATACATCATTTGTCAGGGGTAATGATATTAATGATTTGTCGGAGGCAAGAAGAAATATTTTTTGGTCAGTCGGGTATTTTAGTACGGTAGAGCTTGTAAAAGATAGAACAAAACGCAGAGAGATTATTGACGGTGCAAGACATTACCACAAATCTTTATCAGATCTTTTTAAGACTGTAATGGTTAAAAATAAAATAAATTATAATAATTACAGATATAATTTTTCACAAATTTTCAGAGTTTTGAATTTATCGCAAAAATTAAAATTTATATTTGCATTTTTAAGTGTTAATTTATCTTTAAAAAATTATAAATTCTATGAGATTCGGTCTAAAAAACAATGGCTGGATTATTTTGACTGTATTTCAGAACAAAAATACCTTGATAAACTATCAAAAAAATTAAAAGGTAAGAAGGTTTTATTATATGGTGCAGGCATTATTTCCGAAACGATTTTGGAAAATTATGATTTATCAAAGTTCAATATAGCAGGAATTGCAGACAAACGATTTGAGAGAACTGATGAAAAAGAATTCTGCGGGCTTAAAACCTTTAAGCCGGATGAATTAAAAAGTTTGGAATATGATAATATAATAATAACTCTTAAGTTATATGACAGAATAAAAAAAATACTAAAAGAATCAGGTATTAATAAAAAAACTTATTCAGTAATTAGAAAAACTAACCGGTATGTTATAAGAACATAGTTTATCTAATTCTTTTTAGCGATGATAAAAAGTTATAATTAATAATATCTCCGTCAATTTTTGTTAAAAATACCTGTGCTCTTTCTTCTCCGCTTTCAAGTTTCGGAATCATAGAAATTTCATTTGCATAATAATTGCTTTCATTCCTTGCGCCTATAGATAATTTTGAAGCAAGAGAATTTAGTGAGATATTTCTTAAAAATCCGGCAAACCCTTTACCCTTGTCTGAAAATTTTGTATAAATTCTAAGCATTGCATCATTGGTCGTTAGGTCATATCTTCCTATAATAAATGTTGCAAGTTCAGGTGCAGTAGATTTAATTTTCATCCATTTTATTATATTATCTTCCAGTTTCATTTCTCCCGATATGTCATCAAACCTTCCGTCAGGAACCGAAACCAAATCTGCCAGCATTGAAGGACTAATCATTGCAAGCGGATTCCTGAACAAAGATGCAACTTTTAATATGTATTCGACGTATCCTACCTGACCGATTGTACCGTCCTTTACATTAAATTTAATATCACCGTTTAATTTTAAAGTTTTGTCTGTGTTTAAATCCAGTAATCCTTTTGCTTTTCCGCTTATTTGGCGTGGTAAACCCAGAATGGATGTTGCCATAATATTAGAATCAACATCTTTGACACCCAGTCTGAAATGGAACTTTCTGTTAACCAAATCCGCATCAACTTTTAAGGTCGATATACCGTCTGCAATATCAAATCTGTTTGATTTTAAATTTAATATACCATTCTTATCAAGTGTCATATCGGCATGAATATTCCCAAATAGAATCTCTTTATATATTCCTTTTAGCAAGTTAAGCGAACATTTTTCAATGACAATTAAACCTTTTTGGAAAGGCGGTATTATATCAGAATCTTCTTCATTTTCCGCACCGGACGATATTAATGTATTTTTTGCATTTTCTTCAGTATTATCTCCGCTATTTGATGTTAAAACTTTTTCTACATCTATATTATCAAGAGTCAAATTAACATCTTTAACAATAATAGGCAGTCTTAGTTCGTTTAAAATTGTGCCGTCAAATTTATACTGTTCACGTCTAAAACGTCCTTCTGATAAAAGTTTTATTTTATCTCCAGATGCTTTTAATTTAGCAGAACGTATGAATAATCTTTGAGCCGGTATTATAACCTTATCTAAAGTAAACTCTCCGAGCATTATCGGGAATTTACCTTGATTTTCAATATGTAAATTTCCTGATACATTACCTTTTTTAAATATTTTCTGGCATGTCAGAAAGTTTAAAAATTCACTCGGAAGCGGACGAGGCATATTTAAATTTAGGTTGATAATCTTCATATTATCTGCCATATCAATATTGCCGTCTATTTGTATCAAAGGTGTCATTCCCCGATGTAATTCTTTTGCAATATGGTAATTTATTGTATTTATTTTAAGTATATTTTTTATGATACTCAAATCAACTTTGAAGAAAGTTTTATAATCGTTCAATACCATGGATTGACTTCCGAATTTAAAACCATGTTTTTCTTTCAACAAAAAGAACCATAAAACATCTACAGAACTACCTTTAGATTTTAAAATCAGTTTTGACATTGAATCTCCGACAAGTTCTATTGATGAACCGAGCATTTTTGACAGATAATTTACAAAAAAGTCATTTGTAACAAAAATATCAGAATCAATTTTTGTTTCACAAGTTTTTTGATAATCCTTTGTCGTTCCTTTTAAAGAAAGTGTGTTAACTTTCTTGTTGTTATAAAATCCTTCAAAATCTTTGTATGTAATATCTTTTTCTCCGATATCAACATGACCTTTAGTGATTTTTACAGGCATATTGAGAAGAGGTTTTACTTTAAAGTTAACATCATTAACATCTATACTTCCGGTTAAAACACTTTTTATTAGTTTAACGTCAAAATTAACTGAACCATTAATATCTTTTACCGGCTCAAGTAATTTACTTCCGTTTAGAACAATCAAATTTGAACTAACAATATCTGCTATATCTTTTGCGCTAAAGTTTTTTGCTGTAATGCCTAATTCGTATTTACCCTTGTTTGTCATATAAGCATTAATAACAATATTAGATTTTTCAATAATAATAGGAAAATCCTTTATGTACGCAACGTGATTTTCCATAAAAATACGGTTTTGGTCATTTGCGGAAATATAAATTTTATGTCCGTCTTTTTGCAAATTGATATCAAAATCCAAATGAAGATATTTTCTCTCATTTGTCCTGTCAAATATTGCATGTTTTGCATTTATATCACATTGCAAGTCCGGAGATTTATAAATTGCGGTAACATTTTTTACACCCAAAAGAGTGTTATAAAAATCAAGCTTTATAGGAGATGTTTTTTTCTTTTTCTTTTTTTCTTTGCTAGGAATTAATTTTGACAAATTGTATATATCCGCATAAATATCTTTAGCCAGCATTTTTTTTACAACAATTGTTTTTTTATAAATCTGCTTGACAGAAAAAAGAGTATCTATATCAGATAAAGTAAGGTAATTAATTCCATTTTTATCTATAGTAAATTTATCAATTGTAAATGCAATATCTAAACCGGTCTTTAGTTTTGCACCTTCTATATTAATATTTGCTCCAAGTATATTTTTAGCCTGATTTTCAATAAAGTTTGCAGTCTTAGTGCTGTTTACAATGGCAGGCAGCCCCCATTTATATATGATACTTATACTCGCAAGTATGATGGAACAAAAAATTGCGATATATGTTATTGTCGTTTTAGCTCTTTCTTTCATACTCAGAATTATAAACTAAAAAATTTCGGGGGTAAATCTATGGGGGTAAATCTATATGGTAATAAACAGAGAAATGGCAGTTTTTAAACAAAAACTGCCATTTCTGTTTGTTATATTGCTGTTTTTTTACAGTTCTTCTTCTTCGCCTGCAGTTTTTCCGTATTTACGAATTGTTGCATTTAATAGATTTTCGTGGTGTTTATCTCTGTATATTTGACAAAGAAGTTTATATGCATGTTTGTTATAAGGATTATGTTTCAAAATGGTTTCCAACTGTTCAATAGCTGAATTAGAACGTTTTGTATAATAATCAATCAGAGCAGGAAGTGTGTCTGTCAAATCATTTTCGTCTGTTGCCATTGCAATTTCAGCACAACTTTTTGCATTATCAAATTCTTCCGCATCCAAATACATAACGGCAATTTCATAATATACTTCCGATTTACTTCTTCTGTCTGATTTTGTTTGAGCAACAGCTTGATATTCTCTTGCTGCTTTATCATATTCGGCACGACGTCTGTATTGTTCTGCAAGAGCCAAATGAGTAGATGTATCAGAAGCAACAATCTGGTCAAGATTTTTTGTATCATTTGTTACTGGAACATTTAGAGTATTTAAAATCTCTGATACAGTAAATAACTTAGATTGTTCTGTAGAAGTTAATACAGCATTTGTAACGTCAGGTTTAACAGCGTATACTAGTGCTAACGTTTTTAAGTCACGAGGAGTAATCTCTGTATTAAATTTTGTTCCAACCGGATACATAACATCATAAATGCTTTGGCTTGCACCGGTTAAACCTAAAGAATGTCCAATCTCTTGTAAAGCCGATGCATACAGTTGTTTAGAGTCTAAACTGTGTCCTTTTGCATCTTGTTTATTAAAGACAATTGTAGATGCTGTAATTTTACTTCCGTTTATTGTAAATGCGTGTACACCTATAGATTTTTTGTTATCAGTGTTTTTAAAATAGCATTTCATATCTGCATCATTAGCATTTTCAACAAATTCAAAACTTACAAGACCTTCACTTGCTCTTTGCCAAGTTTGATATGCACTCATTACAACTTCTCTGTAGTATTCGGGAACATCAGCAGAATCTTGGACATAAACTCTTAACGGGAATGTTGAACGATTCCATCTGATAATTTTTCCGTTTTTTGCAATGTTTCTAAAGTAGCTGTCAATAACAGCAGCTTTAATAGTTTTTTCGCTCATTGATTTATCATAACCAAGAGTCATTGCGTAAGAATTTCTAAGTGCAAATTCTGGGGCTTTTGTTTCAATTTTGTTGTTGATATTCAACAGTGTAGCAGCTCCTGCTGCAATTAGGAATGTACAAATAACAATCTTTTTCATTTTTTATTAGACCTCATTTTCTATATTTTACATCTATATTATACACAAAAATACGTAAAAAAATAATTTGCTATGCACTTGCTTTAATAAAATTATAATTGCCAAAAGATGACATTAATGAATATTTCTGAAGTGCAGTGTATGTTCTGACTGCTTTTTCCGTAGACATACCATTATCTTTCATTGATTTTACAAATGACTTTGCAGTTGCCAATCTGTCTTCGGGAGAATTTGTCAGAAAGTTTAAAGTGTTTTGGAATGTATTAGCGGATTTATTCCCATATAATGCAGTCATCATTGTATTATACGTGTTCATATTTGTATACTCTTTTAACGATATTTCATATTCGCCGTTTTTTAGCTTTGTTAAAGTATTTTCATCAAGAACTGACGGTAAGACATTAAGTTGATTTTTTATGTTACCGTTTTCTTCTTTTGCAGGCGTATTATTAACAGTTGTTAAGAGCAGTGAATTCTGTATTACAGAACTTAAATCCGATATATCTGACATATTCCTAATCCTTTTCGGTTACATTATACAATATCAAAATTTTTTTTACAAGAAGAATATAATTTTGTTATATAAACAAATTATGTGGTAAAATAATGCTATGGAAAAACTTAAAAAATATCTAAAAAGTTTATACGAGAAATTTAAGAGTCTGGACAGAAAAAAACAAGCGTACACATTAGCTATTGCCGGTGTTGTTTTTGTAATGCTTTGGGCATTTATATCGGCAGGTGTAATTACATCAAATTTTAACCGTTCACAAATCAAGGGCAAACAAGACGACCAAAAAGTTGATGCAATAGGTGTGATTATTACAGAAACAAAAGAAGAAAAAAAATATTTCGAAATATACGGAGAAACAGGACATTACAGTAACGACCACAGTATCGCTACGTTACATAATGTTATCGGCAATTTTTATAAAGACAACGAAGTTTCAATGAGTTTTCAATCTTCAAAAGGAACATACAACGAGAATACGGGTGTTATAACTTTATTTGATAACACATACATTGTTTTAAAAGACGGTATCTCATTAAAAACAGATAAGCTTGTTTGGTCAGGAAGTGACAAAGAAACGATTGCAGAAGGGAATGTTGCAATCCAAAAAGGTGAAGAAATGAAATCTACTGCAGACAAATGTATTATAAGCGCAGGTTACAATAAAATTAAAATTGTAGGCAAAACTAAAACACAAGTTTTTAGTAAAGATAAAAAGATATAAGCAGAAAGGGTAAAAATGAAAAAGTTTTTAATAATATGTGGAATATTGTTATCAATTACAGGTCTGGGTGTAATTGCTTCAGATTTGGAAATTGAATCAAAAACACAAGCATTTGCTGATTCAGAACATAAAATCAAATTAGACGGCGATGTTAAAGTAAAGCTTGACAATTTGACTATCCAAAGTGACACTGCAGACATATCTATACGTCGTAACAATAAACTTGATACAGCAACTTTTTACAATAAACCTTTTGCGGTTGAAATTAACGGAAATAAGAAAAGAGAAGTAAAGTCAAATATTTTGCAAGTTTCTTTGATAAACAAAGTTGTCAGAGCGGAAGGTGAAACTCAATCTGTTATTACTGAAGGTAATACGCCTATTATTGTAATCAATGCTGATGTTCAGGAATATGATACAAACAGCAGTGTAATGATTGCTACAGGTTCAGTAACAATGAAATACAAAGATATAGATACTTATTCTGATAAAGCTGTTATTATCGCTGACGAAAAAGGCGGTGTCAAAAAGATTGATTTATTCGGAAATGCAAGGGTTAAACAAGAACAGAACGAATCAGAAGGACACCATTTTGTATACAATGCATTAACTGATGAGATGAGTGTTGAAGGAAATACTAAGACAATCGCTATCTCAGAAGACGGTAAAAAACTTACAATACACTCTGATTATCAGCAATATCATAAAAGACAAAACTCTTATATAGGAAGCGGTCACGTAAAAATTTGGTATGATGATTATTATGCGCAAGGTCCAAAAGTCAGTGTATTCCCTGACCCAAAGACAAATAAACCAAATCTGGTATATTTTATAGGACGTTCTAAGATTATTCAACAAGAAAAAGATATTATTGCAGACAAAATCAGAATGACAATGAATCCAAAAGATTTTACGGCAGAGGGTAATGTAAAAACAATTATTCATAATATAGATACGAAAGACGGAGATTTATAATGTCTGAGAAAATTGATAAGGCAATGAGCCTTTTTAAAGAAAAAAAATATAAAGAATGTATTGATGCATTTAGTTCCGTATTAGAAACGGAGCCAGATAATGCTGACGTATATAATAATATGGGTGTTGCCTATTCTTGTGTCGGGGATTTTGAACATTCGGAAAAATGTTATATAAGAGCAATAGAATTGGCTCCGGAACTTGCACAAGCATATATTAATTTATCTGATTTATATTACAAAGCCGGTGATTTGGCATCTGCTGTAGGTACATTGCAGAGGGGAAGCTACGAATTAGAAGACAATCTGACTATCGCTCATTTATTGGCAAGAGTTTATATTGAAGATCAAAGATGGGATGATGCAATAGTTGAATTGGAAAGAGTTCTGGACGGTGAACCGGAAAATTATGATGCTTATTATGATTTAGGGCATGTTTATTTTGAACTGGGCGACTATGAAACAGCTATAGACAACTTTGAAAATGTTATTGCGTATGAAGCAAACCAAAATAACGAACTATTGTACTATGCGCTTGCGCAGGCTTATGAAGCCAATAATCAAATAGACAAAGCTATTTCTAATTATTTAAAAGCAATCGCTGTTAATGATAAATTTACTCTTGCTTATAAAAAAGTCGGGATTTTATTCCTTGCAAGAGGTGACTATGATGATGCTGTTGAATACTTTGAAAACTATTTGGAATTTGATATTCCGCAAGAAGAAAAAGACAGTGTTCAAAAGTTGATTGATAGAGTTAAGACAAAGATATAATACGTATAAACGCTTTAGTGAAATAATTAGACGATGAAACAGAAATATTGGATTGCACTTTCTTCAATTGAACAAATAAGCTCCAATTTTATTCGAACATTATATGAATATTTTGGAGATATTGAACGAGTATTTAATTGTTCAAAGAAAGATACGGATGGGATTAATATAGAAATTAACTCAAAAATGTTTGATGAATTTCTGCGTTTGCGTGACAAAATTGATTTAGATAAAACATATGAAGAAGTGGAAAGACGTGAGATAAATGTTATAACATTTGATGACGAACGCTATCCTAAAATGCTTAAAGAAATACATAATCCTCCTGCGGTTTTGTACTATAAAGGTAATTTACTTTCCTGCAACTTAGATAGAACTGTCGCTTTTGTGGGATCAAGAAAAGCAAGTTCAAACGGAAAAGATAGTGTAAGGAAAATTATAAGCGATTTTAAAAATACAGATATTTGCATAGTTTCAGGTCTTGCGGAAGGTATTGACGCTTCTGCACACAGAAGTGCTATAGAAAACAATTTAAAGACAATCGGTGTAATAGCAAGCGGTTTTGATTTTAAGTATCCTTCTTCTAACAAGGATTTGTATGAGAAATTAGAAAACGGATGCGGAGCAGTTGTTACTGAATATTATCCGACTTTTGAGCCGATTAAATTCAGATTCCCTCAAAGAAATAGAATTGTAACGGGGCTTTCATTCGGTACTGTTGTAGGAGAAGCTGCATTAAAAAGCGGAGCTTTGATATCAGCAAATCTTACATTGGAACAAGGCAGGGAACTTATGTGTATTCCCGGGGCTATTAATAATAAAAATACTGAAGGTGTTTATAAACTTTTGAAAAATGGTGCAACAATGGTAACTTCAGGCGAAGATATTTTGAATGCTTTGAATTGGGAAGTAAAACAAGTTGCAAATAAAGACATTGAAATAACAACAATTCCTGCCGAATATAAATCTCTTATTGACATAATAAGCATTGAGCCGAAAAGTTTTGATGAGCTTCAAGGATTAACGAATTTTAATACGGAGGAATTACTAAAAACCTTAACTTTGATGGAGGTAGAAGGTTTCATTGAACAAACCGACGGTGACAGGTATAAACGAGTGTGATTGAATATAAGATTTTACAGATAATGTCAGTATAACAATGCCGACAGTCTGCTGATACGTTAATATGATTAATATTAATAGTCTTTCCAATATACATTGTAGCTTTCAACTTCTTCCAATGTTTCATTATAATCGCCATTGAATTTTAATCCCCTGTCATCTATATAAATATAAGCAGGTTTTTTTACATTTGTTACATCTTTAAAATATTTATCAATTTTATTTGATTGCAGCCACTCAACAGCTTGTTTTGAATCTCTTGTTGTAAATAATACCAATTCATAATCTTTTGATAACTCTTTAATAAATTCTTTCGCTCCTTTTCTTATGTTTGGTATTTTATCTGTATAGTTGATATAATTATCTAATACCCCATCTAAATCTATCATAATTGTTTTTTTCAAAACATCTCCATAAGAAATTTGTTGAAAAAGAAACATAAATAAAACTGTAAAAATCAAAAATTTTCTTATTATCACTGCATTTTTCCTTAATTTGTTACCAAATAGGTGGTAGAGTTATTCCATATTATACACCAAAATAGGTGGTGTGAAAAGAAGAAAATCAAAACATTACAAAATTTATAAAATTATTGGAAATAATATAAAAATAAAAAGACTTGAAATGAAGCTTTCTCAAGAAGAATTAGGTTTCTTAGTTTCCAGTACGAGAAATTATGTAGGTTGCATAGAACGTGGTGAAAAAGCCGCAAGTACAGCATTTTTATATGATATATCACGTGTTTTAAATTGTTCATTACAAAATTTATTTGTTGGTCTATAATTTTTTAGTCACCCTCAATACAAACTTGACCTGAAATTTTCAACATGCATAACTAACTCTGGACTATATACATGTTTTGTGATAGTTTATATTTTATTGAGATATTGTCGGCTTGGCAAAGCTGATTTGCGTAGATTATATATTTTTAGACAACATTAACAAAGGGAGAAACATAATAAATAATGACAGGTGCTTTAGCTGAAAAAAAAGAAACAAAATCTAAAAAAGAAAAAGTGTTAGTTATAGTTGAGTCGCCTGCAAAATCTAAGACTATAAAAAAGATTTTGGGTGACGGATATCAGATTGAAGCAAGTTTTGGTCATGTTAGAAATCTTCCTGATAATATTTTAGGTTTTGATGTACATAACGGATTTAAACCAACTTATGTTATTATTCCTGACAAGAAAAAAGTCGTAACTAAGCTAAGCGAGCTTGCAAAGCGTTCAGACAGAGTTTTACTCGCATCAGACCCTGACCGTGAAGGAGAGGCTATAGCTTGGCACGTTAGAGAATTACTCCCGGTAAGTGATGATAAAGTCCAAAGAATAGAATTTAATGAGATTACACCAAAAGCTGTAAAGTATGCTGTTGAACATTCTCGTGAGATTGATATGGACAGAGTTAAGGCTCAACAAACTCGTCAAATTCTTGATAAACTGGTAGGTTACAAACTTTCTCCGGTACTTTGGAAGCAGCTTGGTAACTACCATTTATCAGCCGGTCGTGTTCAATCGGTTGCACTTCGTATGATTTGTGAAAGAGAAGAAGAAATAGAAGCTTTTGTTCCTAAAGAATACTGGTCTGTCCACACTATTATGGATAAAGACGGTAAACTTTTTGAGGCAGAAGTTAACAAATACAAGGGTAAGAAGTTTGATATAAATAATGAAGAAGAAGCAAATAGAATAAAGGAAGTTCTTTTAAATCCCAATACAGAGTGTGCAGTAGAAAAAGTTACTAAAAAAGAAACAAAACGCAAACCGACTGCACCATTTATTACTTCAACTCTGCAGAGAGCTGCAAGCACAAAGTTAGGTTTTGGTGTTCAAAAAACAATGCAGGTTGCTCAAAAACTTTATGAAGGTATGGAAATTGACGGTACACCTGTTGGTTTAATTACTTATATGAGAACTGACAGCGTACGTATATCAGACGATGCTCACGCTATGGCAAAGGATTTTATTCTTAATAACTATGGAAAAGAATATTACCCTGATAAAACAAATGTTTATGTAAAAGGAAAACAAAATGTACAAGACGCTCACGAAGCAATAAGACCTTCATATCCGGAAAGAACGCCTGAAAGTCTTAAACCGTATTTGGATAATGACCAATACCGTTTGTATAAGCTTATTTGGGATAAATTTATGTCCTCACAAATGGCACCTGCAACTATTGCAAACAAAACAGTTGAGATAAAAGCAGGTGATTACGGGCTAAAAGCAGGAACGAGCAAAGTTATTTTTGATGGCTTTTTGAAGCTCTATAATGATGCTGAAGATGAAGAACAGGAAAAAGAAGCAAAAATTCCAGATCTTAATGAAGGAGACAAAGTTGTTTGTAAAGAGGTTATTCCTAAGCAACACTTTACACAACCTCCTCCAAGGTATAATGAAGCATCTTTGGTTAAGGCTCTTGAAGAACACGGAATCGGCAGACCGTCAACTTATGCAACTATTATTACAGTTATCCAAACAAGAAAGTACGTTGAGAAAAAAGATAAAGCTCTTAAGCCGACACTTTTAGGCAGAACTGTTTGCAAACAGCTTGTAGAACAATTTTCAAACATTATGGACTATAAATTTACTGCCGGCATGGAAGCAAAACTTGACCTTATTGCAGAAAAGAAAGCTATTTGGAATGTTGTATTGCAGGAATTTTATACGCCTTTTATGGAAGTTGTTCAATCCGTAATGAAAGAAACAAAAAAGGTAAATATTGAAAGTGATAAAAAATGCCCTAATTGCGGAAGAGTAATGCTTGTAAAAACAAGTCGTTTCGGAAATCAATTTTTAGGGTGTTCAGGATATCCTGAATGCAAAACAATAATTTCTCTAAACAACATGAATGAATTAGACAGCGCAAATGACGAAGATAGTAAAACGCAAGAAGAAACGATTGTTATAGATGAGAAATGTGAAAAATGCGGCGGAGAAATGAACTTAAAAACAGGTCCGTACGGAAAGTATTTAGAATGTAAAGAATGCGGAAATCGCAAAAAATATGTTCGCTCGACAGGTGTAAAATGCCCTAAATGCGGTGAGGGTATAATAATAGAGAAAAAATCAAAGCATGGTAAAATATTTTTTGGTTGTAATAAATATCCTGACTGCAGTTTTGCTTTGTGGGATGAACCGACAGGGAACAGCTGTCCTGAATGCGGAGAACTACTGGTTAAGAAAGTAACGAAAAACGGAAATTTTGAGGTTTGTTCCAGCAGGACTTGTTCATACAGAAAACAGACAGATACTGCTCAAACAGAAGATGATAATAAAAAAGATTAGGATTAACCTAATCTTTTATTTTATTTCATATTAGTTACGCTATAAAATCTAACCGCCAAGTTTAAATCCTTCCGGCAGATTTAAAAAGTTTGTTTGATATTCCTCTGCTTTTGCGACAGTAGCCTGAGGATTATTTTGCTCATCATTATCCGGTTTTTTCCCTTGAGAACCGTATAATTCGTATCCTAGAGGTGTATATCTGTATTCAAAGCGTGCGTCGTTCATTTTTTAATCCTTTTTAATATTCTTCTCTACATGTTTATCGGCAAATTTTTTTAAAACTTTAGTAAATATCTTTAAATTGTTACAAAAATTAACATGTAATTTTTAAAACTTCATAAATATCTATTTTTTCAGCTTTCCCTCTAATTTCCACATCAGATATTTTATTGACTTCAATTGTATTCTTAGCCGGTGCAAAGGTTGAATGACTTATAAGCATATGCGTCCCATATATTTTGTTGTAGCTTTCAAGACGGCTTGCAAGGTTTACCGTATCTCCGATTACTGTATATTCCATACGTTTTTCAGAACCTATGTTACCTACAAATACTTCTCCTGTGTTAACACCAACACCTATTTTTATAACCGGTTTACCTTCTTTTGCCCATTTTTTATTCAGTTCTTCTACTCTTTGCAACATTTCATAACCGCACTTGACTGCGTTAATAGGGTGATTATCATCTTGTATCGGTTCTCCGAATATTGCCATTACGGCATCTCCGATAAATTTATTAATAATGCCGTTGTATTTTGTAACAATTGGTTCCATCTCGGAAAAATATTCGTTTAATAATTCTGAAACTTCTTGAGCGGACATTTTTTCCGACATTGAAGTAAATCCTCTTATGTCAGAAAAAAGAACTGTTACAATCGCTTTTTTCCCGCCAAGTCCCAAGTTATCAATGTTTTTAATAACATCTTTCATAACATCCTCTGACATGAATTTGCCCATTGCAGTTTCAACTTTTTCTTTTGTTTTTGCTTCTAAAACGTACCTGTGAATATATGCCAAAATCATTGTAACAACACACATTACAGGAGGTATTGCTATATTTACAATTATATTGTGATAAAAACAACATGCAGAGATTGCAAATGAAAGCAATATTATTAAAAGAGTGTAAATTATTGCTTTTACAAGGATATGTGTTCTTATAGTGTAATATACGAATAACATACTTAGAACAGTGATAACCCAATTAATCCAATTTGGTAAAAATGTTAAAAAGTCTTTATGTGCCAAATTGTCTAAACTTGTTGCCTGAATATCAGCACCGGAATAGTTAATGGCAAGAGGTGTATTTTTAATGTCGTTGAGTCCGTTTCCAACAGAAACATTTGCTCCGAAAACAACGTATTTATCATTAAAAATTTTGGGATCAATTTTAGGCTTTTTTCCTGATTTTATATTGTCATAAGAGTCCATTATATCAACTGCGGAATATTTAATATGAGAATATCCGTTCCCAAGTCTTTTGTAAAATCTAATGGGAACAATTGATTGAAAGGGTGCTTTTATGTATTTAATCTTGTAATCTAACTCAGGGATATTTATGTAGTTTTTATCAATAATAATCTTTGGATTATTGTTGGCAATTAAAAAACTTTTCATTGCAAGAGAAGGAATAACAGCTCCTTTATAGTTTGTTAAAAATTCTTGTGTTCTGTATTTTTCATCCCCAAAGAATATTGAAAGATACCCGTCAAAAAATCCCGGAATAACCGTAATAGAACCCAAATGATGAACGGAATCTATAAAAGGCATTGGCGACATTAATATGCTTTTATATAAATAGGGTAAATATGTATCAACTTCTATGTTAGAAATTGCAAATTTGTTTACAAAAATATTATCATATACTTCGCCTTGAATTCTGTCTTCATAAGGCAAGTTATTAAGCATAACACCTTCAACAAGATTTTTGTACTTGCTCAAAGTCTTAAAATATTCTTTGTCTGATTGAGGGTTATCTTGATCTAATGTTGTAAAAACTGTATCATACACTAAAACTTTCGGATTCGCATACTCTTGAAAATATTTCAAAACTTTTGTGTGTAAATCACGTTTCCAAGGCCACATATATTTTTCAACAGACTTGTCATCAATAATTACAAGAACAATGTCGTCATGCCCATAGATATTTTTTGTATTATCAAAAGCAAACTTTTCCACGCTTACATTTTTAATCATAAAATCATAAGCTTTAGGTTCAACAAAAATATATGTTAACAGTGCAATAAAAGATAAAAGTAATATAACAACAAAACTAATAAAAACAAGTTTAAGTTTTTTCATAATTCCCCTAAAATAATAATAACATTTTCATGATATAATATTTTGGGGAAAAAGGATACATACAAATGAGTGAAAATTATATTCAAATGATAGCCGAAGATAAAATATATCCAATTATCAGATGTGATAATGCGGAATTTGCGATACAAACGGCAAAAGCGTTAGTAGAAGGCGGTGTAAGAGTTATAGAAATGACTGTAGAACATCCTTCAATGTATGAAGCAATAAAAGAAGTTTCTAAATTTGTACCTGTATGTGCAGGCGGAATAATTACTTCTTTGCAAGCTGATGCTGCATTTGAAAGTGGTGCTGTTATGTTTTCATCACCTATCTTTCAGATGAGTTTAATAAAAATTTCAAAAAATAAACATGTTCCGTTCTTGGCAGGTGCAACAACTGCCAATGAAGCGTATAATGCTTGGAAATCGAGAATTCCTTTAATAAAAGTATTTCCGGCGGAAGCAATGGGCGGTGTAAGATATATTGAAGATATTTTAAGACAAATGCCGTTTTTAAACCTTTTGCCGATGGGAAATATAAAACTTAATGAAGTGGTTACATATATTAAGGCCGGTGCTATTGCTGTAGGTGTTGGGCGTGATTTCTATCAGGGTTTTGAGCCGAAAGTAATTACTGCAAGAACAAAGGATATTTTAAAAGAAATAAGAGATTATAAAAAATGGACCAAAAAACGGATATAGCAATAATAGGAGAGTGCTTAATAGAACTGACTTCTAATGGGAGTCTTGCGGAAAGTTCTACTTTAAATAAATATTTTGGCGGTGATACTGTTACTACTGCCGTTGCCGTTTCAAGGCTCGGCGGTAGTATTGCATATGTTACTAAGGTGGGAAATGACGGTTTTAGCGAGTTTATCTTGTCAAGTTTGCAAAAAGAAAATATTGATACTTCCTTGATTAAAACTAATGATGAACAGAACGGAATGTATATAATTGCAAACACTCAAAATAAAAAAGAGCTTCTTTATTATAAGCGTAAAACTGCAGCTACAAAACTTTCTATAGAAGATTTACCTGAAGGATATATTAAAAATTTAAAACTGGTATATTCTACCGGTATTGTGCAGTCGCTTAGTGCAGGTTCACGTGAACTCGTAAGGGAAAGTTTTAAAACCGCAAGAGAAAATGAAGTTTTAACGGCATATGACCCGAATTATACATCTTGTTTTATGAATTCTAACGATACCAGAGAATTCTTGGAAGAAATAGTAGATTATACAGACATAATATTTTTAAGTCTGAAAAGTGATGCAATAAGGTTATATGAAATAGATTCCATTGAACAGGTAATGAAACGATTTTGGGATAAAGGGGTTAAAATTGTTGTCATAAAGTCACATATTGATAACGGATATTATACAGGATATAACGGAACAATAAACTTTACAGAGTTTTATAATTCTGCAAAGGCTGTAGATATAACAGCTTCAGGTGATGTTTTTAACGGAGGATTTTTATACGCAATAACAAACGGATATATGCCTTTTGAGGCTACAAAATTTGCATCTGTGGTATCAGGACTTCAAACACAAAACTATGGTGCAATACAACCGATACCGTATTTAAAAACAGTTATGGAGAATTTAAGAACATGAAATATGTAGTATCAGGCTACATTGGTTTTGATAATTTTGGTGATGAAGCAATCGCTCACGTTTTAGTTCAACATTTGAAGTCAGCAGGAGCTGAAAAAATAACACTAATATCTTCTAATCCTGCAAAAACATCACACATTTATGGTGTTTCATCTTGTGGAATGTTCGGTTTTTTACCGTCAATCTTTGAATCTGATATCTTGATTTCAGGGGGAGGAAGTTTGTTGCAAGATGCAACGAGTGTTAAAAGTCTGATTTATTATCTTTTGGTTATATTAACAGGAATTTTATTAAGAAAAAAAGTGCAAATATATTCACAGGGAATTGGTCCGATTAATTCTCAAATCGGTGTTGTGTTGACAAAATTTATACTAAAAAGAGTAAATGAAATAACTGTCAGAGATAAAAAATCTCAAGAACTTTTAAAGAGTTGGGATATACCTTCAATTCTTGTAAAAGATCCTATTTTCGACTTGGAACTTCCTAAAAAACATTTGAAAGGAACAGTCGGTGTTCAGTTGAGAGAATTTATAGGTGTAGATGATGAATTCTTGGATAAATTAGCAAAAGAAATTGCAAAAAGATTTTCTGATAAAAAAATTTATTTGGTTTCTTTGCAAGACAGTATTGATTTAAAAATTTGTGAAAAATTTGCTCAAATACTGAATGATAACAGAGTATATAATGTAAGTGTAATGAACGGACTTTCTCTCAACGATGTTTTTGAAACTTTATCTTCTTTTGAATATTTAGTCGCTATGCGTTTTCATGCAAATGTTGTCGGAATAAAATCTGAGGTGAAAACATTAGCAATTAATTACGATCCAAAAGTGGAAAAACTTGCTCAAGAGTACAATTTACCAATGATAAATTTAACGGATAAAGATTTTTCAGAACAATTTGAAAGATTAATTGAATTGACTTAATGATATTTTTTAAGTATTTTTAAATAGTGCGTCAGTCGTACAATATATTAACAAGGAAATTATTAGGGAAGAGAAAATATGGATTTTACAACACTAACTATAAAAGTATTAAAAATGCTGTCAGTTGCAGGTGGATACGGAATTGGTATTATATTGCTTACAATAATCATAAGAGCTGCTATGTGGCCTTTGGGTGTATCACAACAGCGTTCAATGCGAACAATGCAAATGCTTCAACCAAAAATGAAAGCAATACAGGAGCGCTATAAAAGTAATCCTCAAGTAATGCAGCAAAAGATGATGGAATTTTATAAAGAACACAAGTTTAATCCAATGGCAGGGTGTTTTCCGCTTCTTATTCAAATGCCGATATTTATACTTTTGTATTCTACATTGATGAGTCCGCAATTTATCTCAATGGCAGGTGACTCTCAGTTTTTGTTTATAAAACGACTTGATGCAACAATGAAGGCATCTGCAGGAGTTTCTAATGATGGTGTTTTTGGTGTATCAAAATATGACTCTTTTATGACAGGTAAAACAGCAAAGGTCTATTTTAAAACGGATTTAGAACCTATTGAAAATGTAAAAATTGAAAAACCAAATAAAGCTGTGGAAGTTCAGGGGACTTTAAATCCGGGAGAACCTGCCGATTTTAAAGTTAGTTTAGATAGCTTAAATCTTAAATTCAGCCAGCTTGATCAAATTGAAAAAGCAGAAATAGCAGTAACCGATATTAATACAAAAGAAGTTGAAAATATGACTTTTGTAAGAAAAGACGGTTTGTTAGTAAGTACAATTCCTACCAAAGAAGTCAAACCTGCATTCCACTGGGACGTTTTTGCACTTCTTGTTTTATTTATGTTAACGATGGTAATGTCACAAAAAGCCATGATGTCAATGAACAAAAATGTAAATCAGGATCCTGCACAAGCAGCTATGCAAAAATCTATGAATACATTTATGCCGCTAATGCTTGGATTTACATTCTTTATAATTCCTATTCCGGCGGGTGTTCTTTTGTATTTGGTTGTAAGCAACTGTTTCCAAGTTGTTCAAACAATTATTATTAACAAACAGTTGGAACTGGAAGATGAAAAAAAGGAAAGCAGCATCAGCGATGTTGATTTAGCAAATGCAAAACAAATACAAGAAAAAGGATAATTTAAGTAATAAATGTAATGACTGAAACTTGAATAAATTGATTTCAGTAGTTTTAAATATTGAAAAAATATAAAAAAATAGGTTTGCATGTAAAGATTTGTAAACCTATTTTTAGTCTTTAGCAAAATTTATTTTTACAAGTTTTAAATACTGCAAAGGAGTTTTATATATGCAAATTACAAATAATTTTCAACTAAATTTTAAGTCAGGAAAAATTGATCGAGCAGGGCAAAGGCTTTTATCTAAAAGACTTAAGGCAGGTGAATTGGACAAATTCATAGATAGATTTGTAAAAACACACGAAGGAACAAGTTATAATGTTGTTCTTGGCGCAATACGCAGAACCCCGTCAAAATTTGATACACTTGATGCTTGTATTACATATGATAAAACCCATTTCAGACACCTTGAAGAAGGGATTATTTCAGGTGTTTTTTTACATCCAAAAAGTTTTATGGTAAAGCTTAATAATCAGATTAGAAAAGATTTGATTTCTATAGCAACAAATGGTCATATTTATAATTAATTAAACAAAAATTTTTGTAATATAATAATTTTATTATGTTACTTTCAGAATTTGATTATACACTACCGGAAGAATTGATAGCTCAAACACCTGCGCAGAGGCGAGATAAATCTCGTATGATGGTTTTGGGGACCGGTATAAATGGTGAAAATACAATCCTGCATAAGCATTTTTATGACATAGTTGATTTGCTGGATGATAATTGCGTATTGATTTTAAATAATACAAAAGTAATTCCTGCACGATTATATGGGTATAAAGATACCGGTGCAAAAATAGAAGTATTTTTGCTAAAAGAACATGACAATAAAGAGTGGGAAGTTCTTATAAAACCTTCAAAGAGAGTTAAAGAGGGAACTGTTATAAAAGTAGCAGACGAATTATCTGTTGAAGTTTTGCATCAATTGGCGGATGACGGAAAATGGCTTGTAAAAATGATATATGATGGTGACGTTTTAGATATTTTACACAGAGTCGGCAATATTCCGCTTCCTCCTTATATTGAGCGAAAGATGACAAATGAAGAATTGAAGAAACTGGATTTTGAAAGGTACCAGACAGTATATGCAAAAGAGGAAGGGTCTGTTGCAGCGCCGACAGCAGGATTGCATTTTACTCAGGAGATATTAAAAAAGCTGGCAGATAAAGGAATAGAAATAGGGTATGTGACTTTAAATGTGGGAATTGGTACTTTTAGACCTGTAAAATGTGAAAATGTTTTGGACCATAAAATGGATTCCGAAAGTTTTGAAATTACGCAAGAAACTGCGGATTTAATTAATAGGGCAAAATTACAAGGTAAAAAGATAGTAGCTGTTGGTACAACTACCGTAAGAACACTGGAAACAGCATATAAACAATTTGGTAAAATACAAGCTTGTAAATCCGCATCAGAACTTTTTATTTACCCTCCGTATGAATTCAAAGTTATAGACAAATTAATCACGAATTTCCATTTGCCAAAATCTACATTATTAATGCTGGTGAGTGCATTAGCAGGCAAGGACTTTATTTTTAAAGCTTATGAAGAAGCAATAAAAAACAAATATCGTTTTTACAGCTATGGTGATTGCATGTTTATAAATATATAAAATGTTTGACAGTCCTCTTCTTAATCAAAAGCTAAAAAGCGGACGAAGGGGCTCGAACCCTCGACGTCAACCTTGGGAAGGTTGCATTCTACCACTGAATTACGTCCGCATATGTTATGATTTTGAGAGTTTTTCAATCTCACCTTTAAATATTTTTATATATTTTGAATAAGTTTTGTCTAAGTTTACAAAATCAGAATCAGGAACACTTTCCATTACACTTGTTTGCATATTAATTATAGGTACAATATTACTTTGTATATATTCTTTGCCGGCTTCTGTTAAATATATATGCATATTAGGATACTTACCGGCTTTTAATGTAATTAATCCGTTCTTTTCAAGTTTTTTTATAGTTGAATTTGTTGTTTTTTTATTTATGTATCCGTTATTTGCGATTTCTTTTTGCAAGCAACCTTCACCAAGCTCCATTATTGAAAAAAGCACTACATATTCGCTATCAGATAATCCTTTTTTTAACAATATTGTCTGATACATATTGTCTATTTCGCATAACATGCTATTTAAATATTTAACTTTTTCATTAATTTTATATTGCATATTTTAATGATACCATAAATTAAAGACTTCTGGACAATATTTGTTAAAAAATGTTATAATATAAAAAAGGATTTTAATATGAAAAAGATTATTGTGTTATTATTATTGTTTTCACCGATGCTTGTTACGGCGGAAAATATTTCTCTAGAAGGTCTTGATGAACCTCAATGGAAAGATTTTGCTCCGGTGGCATATGTTGATGTACAAGAACCAAAGGGATTGGGTAAATTTAATGATGTTACTGCGTACTGGTACAAGCGCAAAGTGGAATTTGAAAACGGAATTGAAAAGTGTCGGACTGTAGAAAACAATGATGAAAAAATAACGTGTTATCAAAATTTAAAAGTTAAGCAGTATCAAAAAAACAGTGATTATAATGCAAGAATAGAGGCTATGGAGAGACAACAAATGAGCCCTGCTGAAATGCAGAATCCAACTTCTAATATGTTTCCTATAAATGGTATAATTAATAATTTTACCAAATTCCAGCCTAATGAATTGCATTAATAGCTAAAATAACTATATTATTGTTTGCAAAAAATCCAAAACACTTCTTAAAGCTGATGAACGATGTGAAATTTTGTTTTTTTCATATTCTGGTAACTCTGCCATTGTTCTTGTGTCACCTTTTACCAAGAAAATTGGGTCGTAACCAAATCCGTTTGAGCCTCGGGTTTCTTCTATAATTGAGCCTTCACAAATTCCTTCAACTTTGTATGCAACTTCCCCTTTAGGATTAATTAAAGTCATAGCACAGGTAAAATGGGCATTTCTATTTTCTGTTCCTTTAAGTTCTTTTAATACCCGGGCTATTCTAAGAGCAGGAGTTTCCGCATAACGAGCAGAATAAATCCCAGGTTTACCACCAAGAGTATCTATACATAATCCTGAATCATCAGCCAAAACCCAAGTTTTAGAGAGTTTCCAAGCTTCGTAGGCTTTTATGTAAGAATTTTCTTCAAAAGTTGTTCCGTTTTCTTCGGGGTCAAAATTTGAAGGCGGAAGTATAAATTCTAAATCTAATCCTTTTTCTTTTACGATATCGTTTATCTCTTGAACTTTGTGTTTATTAGATGAAGCCAGAACTATTTGCATAATTATCTCCTTATATCCTAATCCCTATATTAGCATAAAGTTCAATGTTTGATTATGGGGTTGAGTTTATCATAATAAAGAATCCTCATCGCTCAATCCTCTCCTCTTTAGTAAACTTTATTTAATTTTCTAAAGAGGAGTTTTTTTGGGGGGGGGTAAATATGTGGGGGTAAATATATAACTTATGAGTAGCAAAAATTTTTTTGATGAGTTTTGTATATGATATGAAACTCCAAAATATAAATAGTAGTTATTATATAAATTCTACCCAAAGTTTTAGAGCTAAACCAAATCCTAAAACTATAACAAAACCACTTAATGAACCTATAAAAAAGTCAGGAAAAACTTTAGGCGGAGTTATTATGTCGGGTTTGGCAGCTTTAGGCATTGTGTCAACTGATAAAAAAGAAGAGAAAAAAGGAATATCAGATGAAGAGTTTTATAAAATCCAAGAAAAAATGCTCAAAAAAGCTCCTAATTATAATTTGAAATACCTTATTAATAACCGTCTGACAAAAGAAAACATAGATTTATTTAATTGGATTTTAAATAATTTGACACAAGGAGGGGATAGATTTACCAAAAAATTATATAGAGATTCTAATGAAGTAGATAAAGCAAATACATTATTTAATACAGCTGATATTCCGCATGAGGATATAGCAGGGATATTAGAAAAATATCATTGGAATACCAATGATATTAAGCTTGCAACTGAACTTTATCGCTTAAACAGAGAAAAATCAGAAGAATTTAAACCAATTATAGAAAAGTATGAACCAAAAACTAACCAAGAAGAATTTAATAAAACTACTGTATTAAAATATCTATCAGAACCTCATTATAGACAATATTTAGACTATATGACTCAAGATAAATTGGAAAAGTTTATAAAAGAAAATCCAATATCCAACGGCACAGAAGCTGGGGAAGATGTTTTACATTCAGGTGATGAAGATACTTTTAACCTAAGACTTGATTTTGCAAAATTTCTTGCAGATTTGCCTAAATCGGTAAAATGGAAAACTTTATACGAAACAAAAAATGATGAAGATGAATTATACAATTTGAACCAAAAAATATTTGCATATATAGACAAAGATAACGTAGATTTTGTAAAAGAACTTATAAAAAGTGAGAATTATACAATAGAGCAAGTTAATGATATTGCAAGTTATGTTAATAAAGATAATCTGGAAACAATGCGTGTGATTTGTAATGATAAACGAGTTATAAAAGATGCAAAATTTGATTTATTTTGGGATGAGATAAAGAAAGGCTTGTCAAAAATAGATAAAAATAACGCTAAACGTGTATTAGAGCTTTTTAATATGGCAAAACTTAGGAAATCAGATATATATTTAAGTTTGAAAGACTTTGCTCTGACACCACAAATTACAATGGAATTGTGTAAAACGTACAAAATTAATCTCTTGCTTGTAGCAGGCGAAAATTATATAACTCCCGAAAGCGCACCTGTCGTTAAGAAAATTGCTGACAGTTACAAATATAAATATGATAAAAAACGTGAACTTGCACATATGGCGGCTCAAAGCAGAGAAGCAAAAGATTTAATTGAAGTTCTTGTTGATAAAAAATGTGAAATAAATGATATTCAAGATATTTATAATTCTGTTTTTAAGAGGACAAAAATAAATCACAAACCTACGAAAGCTAATTTACAAGCAATACTAAAGATAGCAGGGTGCAAAGACATTAATTCAGAACAAACAAGGCACTTATTGTTTGATTGCTATGGTCGTCCTTTAAATTTTTTAGCAAAACATCTGGTTGATAATAAAACAATTGATACTAAATATATTACTGAATATTGGAGAGATATTGATACCACTAATATAAGTCTGGTTTCAAAATTATTGTGGAACAAAGATTTCTCTCAAAAGTATTATCATGATATTTTAATACGTTCTTATGAAAAAGATTCAGAACAAGATGTGTTGGACATAGTTAATTCTGGAAAAATTAATGGCAATGAACAACTGGTAAAATATCCAACTGATGCTTGGAAGTATATTTTAGATAATCATTTAAAATTTGATGAGATTGATGAAAATACGATATCAGCGTTTGCAAAAACAAAAAACCCGAAAATTCCAGAACTGCATAAACAGCTTAAACAAGATGTGTACTCAAACAGAAATCTTCTTAAACCCGGATTGGATGATTTGACAGATGAAGATTTGAATGAATTTTTGTCTGATGAAGATACAATATCGACACTTAATAAAGTTGGTAAAGGAGTCTTAGAATCAACATTCCCTGAAACAATATACGGAGTTCAGGATTTTTGTACAGATATTAAGGAAATGGAACTGCCTGATGATTTATTTGAAGAACTTATGCTTAAAATTTATCCTGAAAACAGTAAAAAGTATAAAGAACTTACAAACGAGGTGAATAGTCTAAAGATAAAAGTAAGGGACTTATCTGGAGAAGAAGTCCTTAATAAAAAAGAACAGATTGAAGCAAAAGCGTTGCCAATATTAAATGAAATAAAAATTTTAAAACAAAAAGCCTCTTACGCAGATGATAATTCAGAACAAAAAATGCTGTTAAAGCAAAAAATAAATGAAAACATAAAAAAAGTAAATTCTTTTAAACAAGAGATAAATCAATTATATAAACAATCAGAGAATTATGGTCAAATAAGTAATCTCATGAAAGATATATACAAAAAACAAAGTGAGATGAAAAATATTTTATCAAATAAAGTTGACTTATCTCCGCAAAAGATTGCTGAAAAAGTTAGAGTAATCGCACTGTTTGCAAATAGTGATAATGATGAATATGAAAAAGATGAGATTATTGAAAAAGAAGAGATATTATATCTATTAATTAATTTAATTATGTCAGATACAGAAGAAAACAATGCAATTTGGAATCATTATATATCAACAATGATTCTTAATCAAATGAATATTGATGATTTGAACGAAAAAATTGTAGAAAAATTAGATTTAGTTCATTCAAAATATTTATCAAAAATGTTTACTTCATCTCAAGAGTTTTTTGATAATTTAGAAGTTTTAATTAAGCATATTAATAATCATATTGATTCTCCAATAGAGGAAACAATTGACAATTTACCTCAAAATATTGAAACAAAAAAACAATTTGAAAAACTCGGCATTGATTATGAAAAGTGGACTAAAGTAGATAAAAATTCATACACCAGAGTTAAGGTAAAACTTGATGCTGCGGAAGCTAAACGTGCAGCAATAGAAAACTTGGAAGAGGATTTGAATGATGAAATGTTCAAGAAAATTCCGGTAGAAATAGAGTGGAAAATAAAAGAAAAAATCAAAGAAGCAGGTTTTGAATTAGTTAAAGATAAAAAAGTTATTTATGACGAGAATGGGTTTAATATCGGTCAAAAAGATATAAATAGAATTTATAGAGATGGAAAGCCGATTGAATTTGAGGATTTGGGTAAAGTTATTAATGCAATTAAAGAGCAAATTAACAGTGATGGATTTTGGTTTAAAGAAAATGAAGTTGAAGATGTAGAAAAAGCTCGTGAACATTTATATTATCACATTATGAAAATGAGAGTCCCCGAGTTTGAGAATGCAAAAAATATGAAAGAAGGAGAAGAAGTTGATATAGAAGTTCATAAGACTAACATGTATGATATCAAAAAGGCTCTCGGGTTAGGTAATGATGCGTCTTGCTGTACGGCACTGGGTGCAAACTCCAATGAGTGGACTGCTCCAAATTATATTACGGACAAATTCATTGGTGCAATGGAACTTGCTGACAGAGGTAATTTTGCAGGAAATACAATGATTTATCTTGCAGAAGTTGATGGTGAGCTTTCGCTTGTTTTGGATAATATTGAAATGAAGGCAAAATATCAGTTTAATAATGCCATAAGAGATGCATTTTTTGAGTACGCTCGTAAAATTTGTATAGAGATTGGCAAGCCTAATATGCCGATATATGCAGGACCAAACAGGCATAAAGCAGACCTTACAAATTTTGAGATAAGAAAAAGAAATATGAAAATAATAGGAGATTCCGGAAAGAGTCCTGTATACTTAGACTTTGATGCGAATGAGCATGATATAAACTCAAAGACAAAATCATTTAAAGTAGAATTATATAAAATATCTTAATCCGTTAAAATCATAAAAAGATTTTTATATACTGCACTTTTATTGTTGTAGAGAATTTGTGCATCTGTAAAACAAGCGCTCCTCTCCCTTTGGGGAGAGTTAGAGAGAGGGTAAAATATTTTAATTTATATTTGTAATCTGACATAGATTTACCTTTTTACCTCTTTACATTTAGACCTGTCTGTATGATAATGTCCGTAAGGGTATAAAAGAATTTTACCCTGCTCAATAAAAGGAATTTTAAGCATGCAAATAAGACCTGTCACTAGTCAGCCAAATTTTAACGGAAAAGTTGTTTTTGAAAAAGGATTAACAACAAATATGGCAAAATATACATCAGAACCTCTAATGAAAAAAATTAAGCAAGTAGCAACTCTGGTTTCAGACAAACCTTATAATGTATTCATAATGAAGGACTTACAAAATGATGAGTTTTATAATGTTGCTGCTAATAAATCTATAGCAGAAGCGAAAAATATTAAAGAATATAGTGTTAAAATAAAGTCTAATGCTTTTGCAGACTCTATTGTCAGTGCTGTAGAAGAAGCAATGGAAATGTATGAAAAATACATTTTAAAAACAGTAAAAGGATAATTTATGAGAACTAATTGTATAAGTGATACAGATTTTAGAGGTAAATTGGTTATTGTTAACGAATTGAGTAACAAGCCTAAAAAGTGTATACAAAAAGTTCAGGATGACATTCAAAAACTTGTTAAACCAAAAGATTATAATTTATTTATACAACAAGATTACAGTAAAAATGAAATGCGTATAATTGCAGACTATCCTTTCCCGTTAAAGCGGTCACAATTAAATCAGTATTATACAAGAACACAAATAAACATTCCGGTTGATTCTAAAGCTTCAAAATATATAGCAACTTCAAAAAATGTAATGAGTGAATTTGAATCCAATTTGCATCAAACAGAGCAGCAGGCATGGGAACAAGAACAAAAAAGAAAGAAAAAAGAAGATATAAAAGATACGCTTGAAATAATTGTGTTATCCCCTTTAATTATAACAGAAGCAATTATACGCAGTATTAGTCCAAAATGGGCAAAAAAGTTTGAAAAATTATTGGAAAAAATTGGAATATAAATTTATTCTAAAAAAGAAAGGATGAGAAAATGAGCAACTTAGACAAAATCATGAAACCAAAATCAATTGCCGTTGTCGGTGCTTCTACAAAAGAACACACAATCGGCTCTGACATCATGAAAAGATTACAAGAATACAAGTTTAAGGGAAATATTTACCCGATTAATCCAAAAGGCGGAATTATAGAAGGATTACAAGCTTATACTTCAGTTCTTGAAGTTCCGGGGGAAATTGATTTAGCAATTATCGTTGTTAACGCTAAATTCGTTCTTGCAACAATTGACCAATGCCATGAAAAGGGTATTAAAGGTCTTTGTGTTATTACTGCAGGATTTAAAGAAACAGGTAAAGAAGGTGCTGAACTTGAAAAACAATTATTAGAAAAAGTTCAATCTTATGGTATGAGATGTGTTGGCCCGAACTGCTTAGGTGTTGTTAATACATTACCTGAAATCTCTATGGACGGTTGTTTCGCTGAATCATTACCGGAAAGAGGACACATTGGTTTCGTTTCTCAATCAGGTGCTTTAGGCGGCGGTATTTTGAATATATTAAAAGACCTTAACTTAGGATTTGCTCAATTCATTTCAATTGGTAACCAAGCTGATGTTAACGCTGAAACAGCTCTTGAATATTGGGAAAATGATGATGACGTTCATCAAATGCTATTATATATGGAATCAATTCAAAACCCTGCAAACTTCCGTAAGTTAGCTTCAAGAATTTCTAAGAAAAAACCAATCTTGGCTCTTAAAGCAGGTCGTTCTGCTGCAGGTGCTTCTGCTGCATCTTCTCACACAGGTTCATTAGCAGGTGCTGATAAAGCTGCTAACGCATTATTAGGTCAATCAGGTGTAATCAGAGAATACTCTTTGAAGAACTTGTTTGCTACAGCTAAAGTTTTTGCAAACTGCCCGATTCCTAAGGGTGACAGAGTTGCTATTATTACTAACTCAGGCGGCCCGGGTATTATGGCTACTGACGCAGTTTGTGAATACGGTATGCAAATGGCTAAAATATCTGATGCTACAAAAGAAAAACTTAGAAGTTTCTTACCTTCAGCTGCATCAGTTAAGAACCCTATCGATATGATAGCATCAGCTCCTATTGAACACTACAAGCAAACTCTTGAAACAGTTATTGCTGATGAAAACGTTGATATGATTATGGTTATTTACTTGCCTTTCTTAGGCTTGAAAGATATTGATGTAGCAAAAGCTGTTATGGAAATCAAAGCTCAATATCCGCACAAACCTGTTATAGGCGTATTTATGACTAAGTCTGAATTCTTTACAGCACTTTCTGACATGGATGTTAACATGCCGTTCTTTATGTACGCTGAAGAAGCTGCTGACGGATTTAACAGATTAAATCAACAAAGAAAATGGATTGAAAGACCGGAAGGTCAAATTAAGAAATTTGATGTTGATTATAAGAAAGCTCAAGAAATCATTGCTAAATCGATTAATGAAGGTAGAGATCAATTAACTACAAGAGAATCAATTGATGTTCTTGATGCTTACGGTATCAGAGTATGTAAATCAGGCTTTGCAACTTCTGAAGACCAAGCTGTTTCAATCGCTGATTCTATCGGATATCCGGTTGTTATGAAGATGACTTCTAAAACAACTTCTCACAAAACTGATGTAGGCGGTGTTAGAGTTAATATTCAATCTGCTGAACAACTTAGAGCAGAATACCAAGACTTAATCGCTAAATTGACTGAAAAAGGTCTTATTGACGGTCTTGAAGGTGTAATCATTCAAGAAATGGTTAAAGGTTCAAGAGAAATGGTTTGCGGTATAGCAACAGATCCTCAATACGGCCCAATGATGATGTTCGGTTTAGGCGGCGTATTTATTGAAGTTATGAAAGACGTAACATTCAGAATTGCTCCTCTGACAGATATGGATGCTAAAGATATGATTAAATCAGTTAAGGCATACAAACTTCTTCAAGGCGCTCGTGGTACAACACCTGCTCAAATGGAACAAATCGAAGAAACATTATTGAGATTATCTCAATTGGTATCTGATTTCAAATTCATTGATGAGTTGGATATTAACCCGTTGCTTATCTCTGAAAAAACAGGTGAAGGTATTGCAGTTGACGGACGTATCAAAGTTCGTATGAGTGAAGCTCAAGAAGCTCTTGGCTACCACTGCGAAAACGGCGTTTGCGCTTGCAGTTACTAAAATATAACCTCATTTCCTCGCCATTTGGGAGAGGGTTAGGGGTAAATGGAAGGATTTTCTTCCTTTTTGAAAAAAGGAAGCGAAAAACTTTTCATATAGGTCGGCTGCTTGAACAACATTGAGAACTGATAGCAAGATTTTTTTATTCGCCTCAATGGTAAGACTTCAAGAGGGTTGACTCAGTATAAAATGAATAAAGTAAAAGAGGCGGTTTGAGAATTTTCTCAAACCGCCTCTTGATGTTCATTTGTTGAATAGATTTATAATTCAATATTGAAGTATCTGATTCTTTTTATGTTGTTGATACTATCCAAACAAAGACTTTTGGTATAATTACCGTCTTTGTAAAACTGACCTAATAACTAAGGTGAAAGTAATTACCAAGATAGTATGGGTTCCATCTTTTTGTAGAGCCAATTCGTAACTCTTTTATTAATTTTATACCATTGATTAGGATTTTTTTCTGCACATTCGGGGTCTATCAAGCGTATATGGCCATCTTTAGTTCTGCCAAACTGACGAAAAGAATGACAATCAAAAAGCAAATAATCTAATATGCCTGCTTGTGCTTCCATCATCTTTATATCATAATCGGTAATATTATCTTGTGACACTTTTTCTTCTATGTAATAGTAATGGTTTCCGCTTTCTGTTATTTTCCCGCTTTCTTGTATGGGCAAGTCAAAAAACTCAGGTTTTCTGCCATTAAAATGATCTCCGCATGTAAATTTGATAACTTTATCATTACCTATATCAAAAACATAGGAAGAGTACCCACAACCCAGCATAGAAGTTGTTTTTTTATTTCTTAAATGCTCTGATTCTTGAATTTCGTTTATTAATCTATTTATATCTCTTTTTGGAGAATAGTCTTTTAATCGCCAAAAATCATTTATAATCTCAGGATTATTAATAAAACTTTTTAGAGCATCAATTATGGAAATTGGTTTTTCAAAGCTGATACTTTTTAAAATATCATCATTGTAATAATCTTTTTTAGTTTTTACGTTTATACTGTATTTTTGTATGTTGCTATTTTTTGTCGGTTTTGTAAAATTGTAAAACGACTTAAAATTTTTTATTGAAAAACTCATATTGTTATATAAAACGGTAAAAAAATTTTTTGCTGTTTGTAAAAAATAAAAACCGTACCACTGCCTATCGAAGTAAAATAAAACAGTTTTTGTTTATAAAATCTACTTCCCGGAAGTATAACACCCGCAAGGGTTACCTTAGTGCTGCTATGTTTCCATCCTGACACGGTTCGATATCTTACGCCATTATATTCTGAGCTATCAACGACCTTATAAGCATACGCTTTTTTACTATACCCCTCACAGCAGGCTCTGCACCTTCAAAGCAGCTGAAGTCAAGAGATTCGCCACAATCCCCGTGGAGTACGGTAATTCTATAATACCATGAAAGCTTGGTATTTCCTGCTTTATACTTTTAATTGTAAACTTTTGTAACAAATATAAAACAAAAAAGGCAATTTTTTTATGCAGATATACTTTATATATATGTAGTTCATGTTAAACCATGAGCTTAGAGCAGATTATTACAGAGAAGAAAGGAATATAGAGAATGAGTGAAATGAGCATTGGCAGTTTATTCGGAACACATCGTGCAAGCGGAGTAGGTAATACTTCTCCTGATGTTAGAAATGATGACGAACATAAAAAAGATAAATTCCCTGCAGATTGGTTTGCAAAAGCAATCTCTGCAGATGGCGCAGCTTTTCGTTCTTAAAAGCTATTTTTTGATATAATCTTCTTATGGATGAATATCAAAAAATGATTTCGGGTATTGAGTACAATCCCAATGACAAATGTTTAATAGAATTAAGAGAAAAAGCGTGGAATAAGTCACGTGAATTTAATAATGAGTTAAATGCTTTGGCTCGATATAAAATTTTGAAAACACTTATCGGTAAAATAGGCGATAAGTGTTTTGTGATGCCAAATTTTAATTGTGATTACGGTTGTAACATAGAATTTGGCGATAATGTATACTTAAATATGAATTGTGTAATACTGGATTCGGCTCCTGTAAAAATCGGTAGTAATACAATGATAGGTCCAAATGTGCATATTTATACGCCGATTCATCCTTTGGACTACAAAACCCGTAATACGTTAATAGAATATGCTAAACCGGTAATTATCGGCGAAAATTGCTGGATAGGAGGAAGTGTTGTAATTCTTCCGGGGATAAAAATAGGTGATGGTTGTGTAATAGGTGCCGGTTCAGTGGTAACGAAGAATATTTCTGAAAATTCTCTTGCTGTGGGCAATCCTGCAAAAGTAATAAAAACAATTTTGCAATAAAATTATATCCTTTCATTAAGAAATAAGCCATTTTTTAAATTAAATTTTACAATTCTTAACAAATCGCATAAAAAAAGGCAATTTCTGATTACTTATATACTTTATATATATGTAAGCGATATTTAAGGAGAGAGCAGATGTTATTCACAGCAAACAAAGTTTCAAATGAAGAATTAAAATCAATCAACA
>CADBXV010000001.1 GCA_902798645.1 uncultured bacterium | reverse complement strand
AAAATAGCGCTTATAATTCATTCTAATATTATACAATAAGTTTTTGTCGGGTTAAAACCCGACCTATAAGCTGACGATAATGTTTTTGTTGGCATAGCAATGCCAACCTACTAACTGCATCCCTCAATAGACCGTATCGGGATGACAAGATTCGAACTTGCGACCCCTGCGACCCGAACACAGTGCGCTACCAAACTGCGCTACATCCCGATTTTAGTATGAAATTTTTTTTAGGCAAATGCTTACTATTACTATATAACATAAAAATATCAAAATCAATGTAAATTAACAAAAAAATAACATTTGACCTTCTTTGTTAATATTTGATTAAAAAATAAAGATTTATCCGAAATCAGAGTAATAATAAAAGTGTTGAAAGAAAGTATTTAGTAAGGGCAGGGAAAATTAATGAAGTCCCCTCACCCCAACCCTCTCCCGTAGGGCGAGGGAGGTGGTCTTTATAGTTTCCCTCCCAAAGGAGGCAATTATGAAATTCTTAATCAAAAAAACACCTGACAGATTCATTCGTTCTGTAAATGATGAAATATCATCAATTTTAAACAGAAATTTTGATAGCTTCTTCCCTGAATATATCTACAACGAAGATGCTGATTGCGACACTCTTGCCATGCCGGTTGAACTCCATGAAAAAGATAATGAATATTGCGTAAAGGCTGAACTTCCTGGAGTTAAAAAAGAAGATTTGGATATTGATATAGATAAAAACCACATCACAATTAATGCAAAGAAAGAAGAAGAAGAAAAAGAAGATACTAAGAGTTACAGAAAATCAGAATTTCGTTACGGCGAATTTTCAAGAACAGTTTACTTTCCTGCTGATATTGATGTTGAAAAAACCGATGCGCATTTGGAACACGGTATTTTAAAAATTGTTGCTCCAAAATTAGAAAAAGCAACAGATAAAGTTAAAAAACTTACAATTAAATAATCACTCAATAACTTAAATGTTTTACAAGGGGGTGTTTATAGCCACCCCGCTCTATCCCTCTCCATTCGGAGAGGGTATTTGTTTTTATGATATAACTGTGATATGGCTAAATTTGATTTACACCTTCATAGCAATAATTCTGACGGAAGTGCAAGCGTAAAAGAGCTTGTTGAAACAGTTGTTAATTCCGGAATTAAAATATTTGCTCTAACAGATCACGATACGGTAAACGGTGTTAATACCGCCGAAAAGCTTATTCCTAAAGGAATAAAGTTTATTAAAGGTGTTGAATTAACCTGCAAAGTAGAAAATATAAATTGTCATATTTTAGGGTATGGTATAAATCCTGAAAATAAAGAGTTATCAGACTTAATAGAACTTGGCAAAAAACTTCGCAGACAAAAATTGGAAACTCGCATAAAATATCTTAAAGATGTATGGAATATTGAGCTTAATAAGGAAGAACTTGATTGGCTGTATTCAAGACAAAGTGTAGTGAAAACTCATATTGCAAATATTCTTGTAAAAAGGGGTTTATCTGATAATAATGTTAGCGCAATGAAAAAATATCTTGATGATTGTAAAACGGGAAATACCAAATTTGATGGAAATGTTGCGGTTAAAACAATAATAAAAGCAGGCGGAATTCCAATTTGGGCGCATCCGCTCGGTGGAGAAGGGGAAAAACATTTAACACAAGAAGAATTTATACCGCAATTAGAAATTATGATTGAATGCGGAATTCAAGGTTTGGAATGCTATTATTCAAGATATTTTATGTCAGAGATAGAATTTCTAAAAAGTTGTGCATTGAAAAACAATCTTTTTATTTCCGGAGGAAGTGATTGGCATGGAACAAATAAAACCGTTCCTATCGGAAGATTAAATACCGAGGATATTTGTATAGATTCTACTCAAATAAATTTACCCATCAACTGATGCCAGTAACATATTTATTTCTGATATTAAATCTTCATTTGTTGTTTTGACGGCATTAATCATAGCTTTTTTTAATAAAGACTTTGCTTTATTCGGGCTGTTAAAGCTAATCATTAATTCTGCTGCGGATTTATAATTTTGGGCAATTTCTTCTTTTGAATTTGTTTTTTCATAATTTTTAACAGCTTCTGCAAAATATTTAAGTGCTTTATCATTTTTCCTAAATTGAACGCATGCCTCTGCTGTATTTGACAATACATAACCTTTCATTGAAGAATCTGTTGTTTGGTCAATCAATTTGCGAGCAGTATCGTAAAAATCAAAAGCTTCTTCATCGTATTTATCAGTAAGAATATTAGCCATTTTTGTTAAAGAATCCGATTGTCCGATTAAATCATCGGATTTTCCTGCGTATGATATTGACGTAAAGTAGTGTTTTAAAGCAGGTTCAATTTGGTTAACGTCATCATAAATTTGTGCCATAGAAAAATGCGCACGAGATTTAACATTAACGTCTGTTGTGTATTCTAATGATTTATTATAACTGTTTAGTGCTTGTACAAAATGGTCATTGTCATCATATATTTTTCCGATTTCCAAACAAATACGAGATTGAGTTTCTGTATCTTTAAGTTCTTCTGCTCTGCTAAATGCTTCTTTGAACATTGCCATAGCTCTTTGAGGATTGTTGTTGAAAGCTTGTTTTTTTGCTTCTACAAATAAAGATTTTAATCTTGTATCTTGAGGAACAATAGTTATATTTGGCTTTTGAGAAATTGTTTTTTGTGCCTGAGTGAATTCTTCTTCCAGACTTAATTCTTCCGGTTGAATTTCTATTCCGTCTTTTATGTCCGGAAATTCAAGTTCTGGTTCTTGAGCAGGTTGTTCCTGTTCTTCTGCTGTAATTTCTTCTTGTTCTTCTTTTTGTTCCGGTTGCTTTGTGTTGTTTTCATCGGGAAACTTAACAAGAAAACTCGGGTTAATATCTTCTTCGTTATAGCTGTAGTCTATTCTTTGTAAAAATAAAGCATCAAGCCAATTTTGAACAACTTTAGATTCTTTATTAAGAGTTTCTGAAATATATTTGTCCAATAAAGATGCTGCAACTTTTAAATTACTTTGAATTAAATTAACCTGTGGATGAGCGGAATGTACTTGTTCATTAACAGTTTCCAAATATTTATTTACCTGTTCCTCAATTTCAGAAGGAGTGGCAATTGCTTTCATTGTATTTCTAAAATCTTTTAAGATTTGAGCAATATTAATTCTGTTGCTTCTTACCGGCTGTGTATTATGATTTGGTTGTTCAACAGGCTGATTTATAGGTTGATATCCGTTTTGCTGGTAAGCTTGGTACTGCAAAGGTGTTGGTGTATTGTGACGAATAATCGGCGGTGTATTTACTGCATATGTTTGGCGTTGACCTTGAAATGATGCTTGAGGATATGCGTTTGCTGCAGGAGAATATATCGCTTTGCGTTGTTCAACAGGTTGTTGTTCCTGATTTTGAACATCTTTAGCTCTGCCTCTTGCAATCACTTCTTGTCTTTGTTGCTGCTGATCATGAGCATTCTGATTGTGACCGTCTTGATCGGTCGCATTTTGCTTTGCCTGATAGCCCTGTGGTTGCTGAGGATAGCGAGGGCGAATAGTATTCATTGTGTTAAACACTTTTGGTACCGTCCTTCCTTTAATAATATCGGTATATTATTAATGTTCTTGACTTATTACTCTGAAATTCATCCGTTTAGATGATATTTATTTAATGATATTTTTTTTAAAGTCATGCAGATAAGTTATATAAGTAAAAAATTTTTATTATATAATCTAAAGAAAAAGAGTGTTGTAATCTTCGGAGATGCGTTAATATGTTCTCAAAATTAAAAACATGTTTAATATTTTTTCGTAAAATATTGAGTAATATTTTAAAATTATTATCAATAATTATTCTTATTAAACCAATAAAGCAAAAATACCTTAATTTTGTTGAAGTTGATTATTCGATAGAGGGTGACTTTTTAATAGATAAAAAATTTACTAAAATAGAAGTTTTTAAAAATAACAAAAAGATTATTATTCCAAAATATCTGGAAGTATATATTTATGATTTAAAAAATGATTTTGAGTTATATTTTGATGCAGTGGAACCGAAATTTGACGGAAAATATTACACTGTAGACTATAGAAATAATAAAATTCATAAAGTAAAAGGATATGATTTACATAAAATAATGCTTCCGTCTTTTACTGAGTCGATACAACCGTTACTTCAATATTTGCAGTTTGCAGAATTAAAAGAAGATTCTGTCGTAATTGATTTAGGTGCTTATTGCGGTCTTGCAAGCCTTATTTTTGATAATAATATCGGAAAACAATCTGCAAATTCTTCAGGTATTGTAATTGCAGTAGAAGCTGATCCGAAAAATATCAAATCAATCAGGTATAATCTTGCGGAATATAATAAAAAAACCGGCAGAAAAATAGAGTTTTTACCATATGCTGTATGGAAAGAACGTACAACACTGCTTTTTGCAAGTCAAGGTTATATGGGTGCGTCGTTAAACCACGTAGGGTGTAATCGCGGAAAAGAAATCAGTGTTAAAACGATAACGCTTAGTGATATTGCGAAAAAATATAATCTAACGCATGTGGATTTTATAAAATGTGATATTGAAGGAGCAGAAGCTGAAATATTTAAAGACAAATCATTTTTTGAAAAATATTCTCCAAAAATTATTATTGAATGCCACTATGTAGATATGGAACAAACAAAAAATACAAAAGATGGCGTAATCAAAATATTATCCCAATACGGTTATGAATGCAAGGAAGTACAGCAGCACGGATTCAATTTACCTTTACTGGAATGCGTAAAAAAACTTAACCTCAATGAATAAAACGTGTGATATAATATATTTATGGGGAAGTTTGATTTATTTAATAAATTCAACAGTGCGGTTGTTATTATTGGTGAAAATAAAGAAACGGTTTTCACTAACAATGTATTTAAACGAATTTTTAAAGATTATGAAAATATTAAAAAGTTTTCGCATAAATTAGACTGCAATATATATCCGCTTGAAAGTAACGATATGACAGTGCTTTCTCCGATTTTGCAAGCATTAAATTCCTGTGTGGATTTATCTGCGCATGTTATTTATAGATCTTATAACAACAATGTTTTAACTTCTATGTATTTTGACATGAATTCTACTAAAAGAGGGAAATATACAGTAATTATTTTAACAGATGTTACTGCAAAAATCAGTTCGGAGAATTTAAATCAGCAAAATTATGAATATAAAAAGCAGCTGGATTTATTAAAAGAAGAAAACAAATCAATGTCAAAAATCCAGCTCCAAGCTCAATCTCAGGCAATGAAGCTTTTGTTATTGAACAATATATCTAATATAATAAGAAGTTCAATAAATACATCAGTAATACTAAAATCTGCACTAAAAGAGCTGTCCGGCATGTTCGGAGCTTTTAGAGCATATTATGCTGAAAATGAGGACTTAAAATTCAAAATAAAAGAATCATTATCCAAAAAAGATGTTAAAAATTTAATATCTTTTGATAAAAGCGTTAATGATTTTATAAGAAACGGTAAAGTTTCTTGTATAACTTGCAGAAAAGAATATAATGAAGCAGAGCCGTTTAAAGAAAATGTTCAAAGAATTGTTATGCCTATATATCACTTAAACAAGTTAATAGGTGTAATAGTTCTTTCTACAAAGCAGAAAATAAAATTGGATGATACATTAGAGGTATTGGAAGGTGTTTCATCACAACTCGGTAATGCTATTATTCAGGCAGAATTGTATAAGAAAAATGAACAGATGGTAGAAGATTTAACAAAAGCGCTAAAGGAATTAAAAGAAACCCAGCTTCAACTTATAAATTCAGAGAAGATGGCATCGTTAGGTCAGCTTGTGGCAGGTGTGGCACATGAGATTAACACACCGCTTGCTTCTATTAAATCAAATAACGAGATAACAAAAAAACTTATAAAACAAATAGAAGATAAGGATTTGTTTGAATTATTAAGTGAAACTAATAATATTGATACGTTGGCGATAGATAAAATTAATCGCTTGGTTGTATCATTGAGAAAGTTTGTAAGACTTGATGAAGCAGATTTGCAGGAAGCGGATATTAATAAAGAAATAGACTTAACATTAGATTTGATTCGCCACGAAACAAAAAATAGAATAAATATTATCAAAAAATACGGAAAAATTCCTCCGGTAAAATGTTACCCAAATATGTTAAATCAGGTTTTTATGAATATACTTGTAAATGCAACTCACGCAATAGAAGATGAAGGAACAATAACTATTGACACAGGATTCAAAAAAAAGAACCTTATAGTGAAAATAAAAGATACCGGCTGTGGGATAAAGGAGCCTGACAAAATTTTTGACATAGGTTATACAACAAAAGGTGTTGGTGTCGGAACTGGCTGGGGGCTTGCAATTTCACAAAAAATTATAGAAAAACACAAAGGGAAAATAGAAGTAAAAACAAAAATAAATAAAGGAAGCGAGTTTATTATTACTATCCCTGGTGAGTAATAAATATTAAAATTTGTAAATCTGGAAATTTCAGAGTATAATTAAATTATAGATAAATCACAATTCAAAAAATAATTAACTTTTGTAAAAATATATAGAAGACCAGACACAAAAATGTAAAAATATGATATATTAATAAAGCAAAGATTAAGTGTAAAAAATACCCTAATTCAACAGGTATGTAACAAAAACTTAACAAATCCGAAAAATAAAGCAATTTTTAAAAACAATAATACTTTATATAACTGTGTAGAAGTTAGATAACCATGTTTACATTTGGAGGTAAAGTGTATGACAATTACAGTAAACAGCAAGAAGAAACAAGTAAAGAAAACTTTTCAAGAACTAATTAATGACCTTATGGGTTCAAGTTCAGAGAAAGTTCGTTATAATGCTGCTCGCATTCTTGGCGAAATGGGTGACTCAAAAGCTGTTGAACCGTTAATTAATGTTTTGAAGAATGACAAAAACGGTTCTGTTCGTTTATACGCTGCTCGTGCATTGGGCGAGTTGGGCGATTCAAAAGCAACTGAACACTTAATCGAATCATTGCGTGAAGACAGAAACGTAGATGTAAGAGTTCGTGCTGCTCGTGCATTAGGCAGATTGGGCGGTAAGATTGTTGTTGAACCGCTTGTTGAAGCTTTAAACGATGAGAATTCACAAGTTTGTATTACAGCAACTGATGCTCTTATTGAAATCGGTGTTGTTGCAACTGATGCTTTGATGAAATCTTTAGATCACGAAAAAGTTAATGTAAGATGTGATGCAACAAGAGCATTGGGTGAAATCGGAAATAAAAAATGTGTTGATAAGATTATTAACATGTTATATGACGAATGGGTTAATGTCAGAATTTATGCAGTAACATCTTTGGGCAAATTAAATGATACAAAAGCAGTTCCTGCATTAATTGATGTTATGAAAAACCGTTCGGAAAATGATTTGGTTAGAGCAGGAGCAGCTGCTGCTTTAGGTGTTCTTCGTGATCAAAGGGCATTACTTCCTTTAAGAGAATTGATTATGGAAGCTGAAGAACTTGGAGAACTTGAAGATACAGCTCTTAAATCATTTAAGAAAATTATGGCAGCAAATTGGCAAGCTATTCCGGGTGCAACTCAACAAAAGAAACCGGCTGCTGTATAGGGATTTAAAAAATAAGAAAAAAGAACTGTCAAACGGGACAGTTCTTTTTTTTTGTGGTAAAAAATTTTTTTAGTGTATAATTTTGGTATGAAAAAAGCAATTTTGTTATTAGTATTGATTTTTAGCTATACTGTTTGTTTTGCGGACAGTTCAGAGTTGTCTAAGCAGGCAACTGCTTTTTATAGTGATAATAATCAAGTAAGGACAATGGATTTAATCTTACAGATAAATGAAAAAGACAGAACAGGGCAAGATTGGCTTTTATTAGGGAATGTTATGGCAGATTCGTTAAGAATGGAAGATGCTGTATATATGTATCAAAAGGCGATTGAAAAAGACAAAAAATGTTACAGAGCATATTATAATCTTGGCAATTATTATTATGAGCGTGGTAAATATGAAGAAGCTATGAATAATTATGTAAAGGCATCAAAAATTCAGAATGAAAATCCTTATATATATTACAATATGGGTTGTATAAATTTGAAGCAGGGAGATTTGAATAAGGCTAAAACAAATTTCAATAAAGCGATTATGTTTAATTCAAAAGTTCCCGAGTTTCATTATAATTTAGCTTATGTTTATAAACAGCTTAAAAAAGATAAAATGGCTCAGACATATTTGGATAATTATAATAAGTTAACGGAAAATCAATAATGTATAAATGTATTATTTTATTATGTTTTATGTTAGTTATTTGGGGATTTTTTATTGAGCCAAACCTAATCTTGATTAAGCAATACAAAATTGACTTTTTAAAAGGGGAAAAAATAGTTTTTATAAGCGATTTACATATAGGTAAATATGAAAAATGGCGTTTAAAAAGAATAGTGAGAAAAATTAATAAGATTAATCCTGATATTGTGTTATGCGGAGGAGATTATATAAAAGGTCATACAGGAAAAAATACTCTTTCTATTGAGGAACAAGCGGCAGAGTTGGCAAAAATAAAAGCTCCGGTAGTATCTGTTTTAGGTAATCATGACGGCTGGTATGATAAGTATGCGGTAAAAAAAGCACTGGAGGATAACGGAATAAAAGTTCTTCATAATACAAGTACAAAAATAGATGATATTTATATTGCAGGTGTAGAAGATATGCAGACAGGTATTCCGAATGCAGAATCTGCGCTTGAAAATACGGATTTCCCGAGGATTTTGATATCGCATACACCGGATATTTATTATGATGTTAAACAAGATGTGGATTTGATACTGGCAGGACATGTTCATGGCGGTCAGGTTAGAGTTCCTTTCTATGGCGCACTTCTTGTTCCATCCAAATACGGTAACAAATTTGCTTGCGGTGATTATAGGGAAACACAGAACAGAATGATTGTTACAAAAGGGCTTGGAACAAGTATTTTAGGGGTTCGGTTTAATGATGTTCCGGAGATAGTTATCCTTGAAAAATAACTAAATAGACACAATTTTGAAAATATAGTAAAATAAACCTATGAGTGAGTTAGTTCAGATTCAGAATCTCATATATAAATACGCGGATACAAAGTTATGTTAGACAGTTATTTGGCGAAGCTTTATGGTGTTCTGACAAAAAAATTAAACAAGGCAGTGAAGTGTAATATTGAACTATTTCCAAAAGATTTGTTCTTGAAAACAAAGACTTAACTAAGCGTTTTACAGAATTTGAGCAATATTTTATTCAATATTGCAAAGATAATGAAAAAGATAAACAAAAAATATATGAGGCGATAGATTTACTTATGGATAGAACAAAACCTGTTAAGATAGGTTTTAAAATAGATTAATATAAAAGAGAGTTTGTATGTTTTGGAAAAAAGAAAAAACTAATATGGAATTGGAAATTATCGAGCAAAAGAAGATAATCCCATATATTTTAATGAAATATATTAATCCTGAAACTGGCGAGATAAAGCTTGATTTACCGCAAAATATAAGAAAAATAATTCTTGTTGCAAGTGGTTCTTCATACCATTGTGCAAGGTTTGCGGTTGATTTGCTTGAAAAATTTTCAGGAATAGAATCAAGAGCAATCTATTCCAGTGAGTTTTTACTAAAGAGTGTTATTCCGCATGATGAGAATACTCTTTATATTTTTATTACGCAGTCAGGTGAAACAAGTGATACTATTAAATCAGTAGAAAAGGTTAAGTCTTTGACTTCTCTTTCGACTTTGTGTATAACAAACAATGAGCAGTCAACGATATGGAAAATGTGTGATTATCAAGTTGCCTGTTTTGCAGGAACAGAAAACGGGATTGCGGCAACAAAATCTTTCACATCTCAAATGCTTTGTTTAATTTTAATTTCTCTAAAGTTGGTTGAAAATGTCCATGGAAGCGAGGCTACAAAACATTATAAAGAATCCTTAATTCATTTGCCTATAATACTTGAAAAAGCTCTTGCAAAACGTGATGATATAAAAAAATTGGCAAAAGTTTTAGCAAAAGAAAATAATATTATAATAACAGCAGACGGAATTTCTTATTCACTTGCAAAAGAGGCTGCATTAAAGATTAAAGAAACATCCTATAAAAATATAAGCGCAGCGATATTGGGAGAATTTATGCACGGACATGTTGCAGTTTTGAATAATAAATCAGTCTTAATGTATATAGCTGTTGATAAAATATCTGAGCGTTCGGTTTCAAATTTGAATAAGATAATGGCTGATTACAGCCCGAAACTTGTTGTAATAGGTGCATCGGATGACAGAATAAAACCGGACTATCATTTGTATATCGAGTGCGAAAATGAAATTCAACAGATGTTTGCAAATGTTCTAATATGCCAGCAGATTGCTTTAGAGGTTGCGTTGAAATTAAAAAGAAACGTCGACCATCCAAAAGGATTGCACAAGGTTGTTAAAGACAGTATTTAAAAAACCAAAAAGAGCCGGCTTGATATCAAACCGGTTCTTTTGCCAATTTACATTACCCCATTAAGCGCTTTCTTTTGATTTATATCTTGCTTTTGCATTAATTGCATAACAAGTTGCATAAAGTCTTTGTGAAAGCAAAAACATATTTTTCTGAATCTCAGCAACATCATTCATTGCTTCTAACATTTTTTGAGGGTCAACCATTGATTCCACTGCTTCGTGGTTATCAACTTTTTCATCCGCATATTTTTTGACCAATAATTTATCAATATAATCCCTTGCTCCGACAGCCATATTCTGTCCTCCATTTTTTAGTGTTCCTATTTCCCTTATATACATGAAAACAATTTTTTTGAAGAAATTGCTATTTTGATAACAAATATTAAGATATTGTTACAAATTAATCCAGAATATGAATTCCTGAACCTGAGCCAATGCCATAATTGTTTGTTCTGTATCCTCTGCCCCAAGGTGTTATGTATTCGGTTGCGGAAGTATGACCGTAATCCGATGAATAAATATTCGGGTTTGTTGTTGAAGTCAGCGAAGGGGTGAAGCCGGTCAGTTGACCGCTAAAATAGTCGCTTAAATTTTTAAGAACGGAAGTTTTGTAATTTTGTTTCGGACGAGAAAGAATCGCATTTCTTGCGTTATCGTAGCGAGTATAAATATCTCCTTGCTGGACAGCGCCGAATGCGAGCATTTCTAAACGCTCCAGACGAGTACGGTCGCTGTCTTTGGTAAAATTTCTGTTAAGAGCATACCTTTCTAAGTCATTAATATCACGAAAAACAGATGTATTTCTTTGATATCTTCTGTTTGGTATATAATCTCCTCCGTAGTATGCTTGCGGATTGTAATAATGATTGTATAAAGGGGTTTGAGTTACAACAGTTCTTGATGCAAAAACCGGCATGGATAAAATTAATAATAAAAATAATGCAAACACACGATACATAAAATCCTCTCTTTCTATGAATATTAAATAATTAAAGAAGAATTTTTATATTGCTCTGTATGGCAGTATTAGGTGTTTATTTATATAAAAACTGATTAGGTTTTTAGTTTTAATTTAATTTTTGTATTACAATGGTTTAGCGAACTTTTTCTCTCTAATTAGTGAGAGTTGCGACTGTTATTAACTTGCAGGTGATACTTATGTTTTACGATTTTAAAAAAGCGGAAAAAGAATTAGAAAAAGAATTTGATTATATAAATGAAGTTAGGGATTATAACCAAAGAAAAGTTTTAGAGGCATTTTATGACAATAGAGTTGCGCCGGAACATTTTTATACCGTTTCAGGATATGGGCATGATGATTTGGGGCGAGAAGTCTTAGATAAAACTTTTGCTCAGGTTTTTAAGGCAGAAAAAGCATTAGTCCGAATTCATTTTGCATCCGGAACTCATACGCTTGCTTGCGCTTTGTTTGGTAACTTAAGGTACGGCGACAAATTAATTTCTGTTGCAGGTGCTCCTTATGATACGATGCAGGAGGTTATCGGAACGGCAGGTGATGAAGAAACAAAGCGTTCTTCACTTATCGGACAAGGTGTTTTGTATGATGAAGTTCCGCTTTTGAACGGTTCTGATGTTGATTATGAAACATTAGAAAAAATGATTGATGAAACAGTCACGATGGTGTTAATTCAGCGCTCTAAAGGGTATTCAACAAGAAAATCACTGTCAATTGATGATATTGAAAGAATTTGTAAGATAGTTAAATCTAAAAATCCAAATTGTATTTGTTTTGTGGATAACTGCTACGGTGAATTTGTTGATAAACGTGAGCCGTTGGAAGTTGGAGCGGATTTAATCGGCGGTTCACTAATTAAAAATCCGGGGGGCGGAATTGTTGAGGCAGGTGGTTATATAGGGGGTAAATGTAAATTGGTTGAACGTGCTGCTACAAGATTAACTGCTCCGGGAATTGGCTCGGAAGGCGGTGCGATGTTTAATCAGCACAGACTTATTTTTCAAGGATTGTTTATGGCACCTTCTGTTGTATCGGAAGCAGTTAAGGGTGCAGTTTTAGCCGCAAAGGTTTTTGAAGATATCGGATTTAATTCAATTCCAAGACACGACGAAAAAAGAACGGATATTATACAGAATATTATTTTTGGCGAGCAAGAAAAGTTGGAGGAATTTTGTAGAACAATTCAGTCGCTTTCGCCTGTAAACGGTTATGTAACACCCATTCCTGAATATATTCCGGGGTATGAGGATCAGGTAATTATGGCAGGCGGAACTTTTATTGAAGGTTCTACTATTGAACTTTCTGCTGACGGTCCGATTAGACCGCCTTATGCAGCTTATATGCAAGGCGGTCTAAACTATGCTCATGTTAAAATTTGCTTGGAAGAGATGGTTAAAAAGTTATAACTCAACTTTTGTCAAACCAAATTCAAAATTTTGCCTGTCATTTATGAATCGTTCAACTTGTTTTATTGTTGGAATGTATGGTTCCTCTTCGTATTTAGGGGTAGTTCTAAGGTAGTGTTGTATTATGTATTCTGTTTCTTCAGGATATTTTTTATACGCTTCAATTCCTTCTTTTATTTGGTTATTGTCGAGCTCTGTCCATCTTCCTCTTTCACCGTCTCTTTGGTATTCAATTTTTGACAGTTCGTTTATAGCTTTTATTGTTTCTTTGTCCAATTCTTTTAGATCTTCTAAAAAATTGTGAATGTCATACGCACTAAATCTGTAATTACCTTTTTCGTCTTGTATTTTTGAAAGAGCAAGGAAAGATTTTGGTGCATATTTAAAAGCTTTAGATATGTCAATATTAATATCAGGCTGTTCAAATCTGGTTTGGTTGTATATATTTTGATGAGGCATTTGTAATAATGTTTTAGTTTCTTCCGGATAATTCTTATATGCATGCAGAGTCCTTGCACTTGTATATACGTCAGGTTGAATGTATTTGTATCTGTTAGGAACTTTGATATTACATAATTCTAAAAATTCTTTTGGGTTTTCTTTCAATGCATCCAATGCGACATCTTGCGGAGCATCATCAAATAAATAATCACCGTTATCACGTTTAAGCTCTAAAGCGTTATCAATATCCGCTGCGTCAAATGTATTGTTTAATTCAACCAGCCTATTGATTGCTTCCATATCAAATCTGGGGTATCCAGTTTCATTTTTCATATTGGCATATTTTACGGCAAGTTCAGGTTTTTCTTCAAAAATATTCACATGCTCAAAATCTTTATAGACGTTTCTGAATCTGAAATCACCATCCTTGTCTTTAATAGACATCATAAGTTTAAAACCGTTAGGATAATCTGCTATATTTTCTGCTACTTTTATCGCCTGTCCAAAGCTAAATAACTTAATACCATTTTCATCTTCTTTGTTAATAATTTCTCTGACTAACTCTGGATTATTAAATACTTTTTCAGAATTTGCGATGTCATCAATATCAAAGTAACACTTTTTATCATCAACAAAACGATTTCCTTTGTCATCTTCTAAATAATAAAAGGCAAGAGTGTTTTTAGGATTTTTATCAAACGCTTTTAACCAATATTTCTTTTTGTGATTTTTAAGTTTTGTATTTTCATCCAATGTTGTTTCAAATTCTTCTCTTGTAGGAATTTTTTCTTCTTTTTTATTATTTAAATTTTTAGTAGCTTCAAGCCCTCCTGTGACAGCTGCGCTAATGGCAGCAGCAACAGCTCCGGCTTGTATAGTTTTGGAATTCATTTTGAATGCAGGATTCTTAATTTCAACCGGCTCGGTTTGATTGGATTGATTACTAATTCTTTGATTAAATCTTAAATAATTGATGTTGTAATTAGGGGTAATGTTCATAAACTTTCCTTTCTTATTTTTATAAAATATTATATAGAACTTCACACAAATATACCCATGTAAAACATGTGAAGAACAGAAATTTACTAATATGTGAATCAGCTTAACAAATTGTTACAATTTATATTTTAATAAGTAATAAATACCCCCCTTTACAAAAAAAAATCAGCATGTATTATTAATAATGTTGACGAACCTTGTGGGGGTTTAGCTCAGCTGGTAGAGCATCTGCTTTGCACGCAGAGGGTCAGGAGTTCGAATCTCCTAACCTCCACCATAAAATACAGGAATGATGCATCATTCCTGTATTTTATTATGCTTGATTATATCTTGGTGATTCGCTCGCTGGATTGGATGAAAAATATGTTCTCAGTTATTACTGGGTTTTAGCCATTTCACTTGCTCAAATTTTCATCAAAAGTTCGATGTCTACGAAGGTTATAAACAAGCATGTAACAAGACTTTTAACCATAAAAGAAATTCGGGGTTTATACAAAAAGTGCCTATTTTACTGGGTTTTGTATTTTCATGGTAAAGTATTAGAAAACAGTCATAAGTTTTTCTTATGAATAAGTAATTGGAGTTAGTATGGAAAATATTAATACAAATTTCATTGAAATCATTTTGCCAATATTGGCAATCGTTTTGATTCTGTTTATTGTAATTAAGATTTTTACTTTACCAATTAACATTGCAAATAATAAAAATCTTGCACATAACGAAATTACTACAATTAAAATCTTAACTTGGTGCGGACTTTTTGCCGGTATAACATGGTTTATTGCTTTATGCTTAGCACTTTCTTATAAGGAACAAAATCGAAATTATTAATTATTATCAAATTCAAAATGCAATTGATTTTCATTTTTTGGTATTCTTTTTCTACCTTTTGTCAAATTGCAACTATGACAAGCCGTTCGGTTATAATGTGTCCTGCTGCTAATCGTTGCTTGCCAAGATTTGCCACAAATAGAACAAATCCACCATACTTTCTTACTTGAACCTGCAAAAATTTGACTTGGCATTAATGGAGCATTTTTTTCATAATCCCATTCTTTTGCTATGTGTGGGAACTTTGTTTTTAAATCATTAATTCCTGCTACAACCACTCTATTTGCACATAATGGACAACCCGAATGGGATGCTTTTCTATGATTGATAGTTGCCTGCCATTCATAACCACATTTAGCACATTTCCACCAAAACTTTTTCCCCATTGCTGTTATAACATCTTTGGGAGTCAGGCTACCATTTCTAGTTGGATGCCATTCGGCAGCTAAGTTAGGATGCGTAGTTGCTAAATCATTCTTTCCTACCACAACGGTTTGGTGTGAACATTGAGGACAATTATGTAATTTTTTTCCGGTTCTCTGTTTTATTGTAGTTTCCCACTCATATCCACATGTATGACAAAGCCACCAAGCCTTATACTCTGAACCAGCATAAAAATTTTCTGGTTTTAATAGTCCATTTTTAGTTGGGTGCCATTCATCTGCAACATCTGGATATAAATCTTTCAAAGAGTCTTTAATTTTTCCTTGATACAATGAACGTATTTTATTTTCATCTCTATTAAGATTAATATCAATTTTTTTATGTTTAAAAGGTATTCTTTTAATTAAATCTTTAATGGTTTCTTCTAAGCTTTCTTTACCATTGAATTTTATTATACCAAATTCTTCATCTGAAATATCTGAACCAAGAGGAGCCATTTGCTCCCTAATTCTTATAAGTTTAATTCCTGCCTTTTTACAAAGTTTATATTTTTTCTGTTCACTTTTACGTTTATCCTCTTTGTGCCAAATTTTACCATCATATTCAATAGCCAACTTTAAAGTTGGAATATAAATATCAAGTTCCATTCTTCCTAAAAATTCTGCTTTATAACTATTTAATGCATCAGGGTATAACATTTGAATATAGTAATAGATTGCTTGCTCTGGAAATGATGTATGGTTTGAACGCCAGCATTGAGGACAATTACCACCTTTTACACGACTATATATCGAAGCTTGCCATTCTTTTCCACAGGTAGAACAAATCCACCATACTTTTTTACCACTTCCATATGTAACATCTGATGGTTTACAATCTCCATTTTTGGTAGGATGCCACTCTTTTATTAATTCAGGATGACTAGTGACTAAATCAGTTTTCCCACTGATATGCTTACAAGAATGAGTGAGAATTGGTCTTCTTGATTTATTATCGGTTTTGTTATTTGGACTAGCTTGCCATCCTTGTCCATTATTATGAGTACATGCAGGGCACTTTGAATTATGGCTAGTTCTATTATTTGGACTAGCTAACCATTCATTTTCACATTTGGAACATTTCCACCAATATTTTTTATGAGAACCAGGTCTTATATTTTGTGGTAGTATATCGACATTTTTCTCATAATTCCATTCGTTTGCTATTTCAGGATATTTTGTTGCCAAATCATTTTTGCCAACAAGTAAAATTGAACCTGCACAAGCAGGACAACCTGTATGTTGGTGAGTTCTATTGATGACTTTAGTTTCCCATTTATATCCACATTTAGAACATTTCCACCAACCTTTTTTATGGCTATATGCACGAATTGTTTGAGGATTAATATTCTTGTTTAATTCATAATCCCATTCTTGCAGTAAGTACTCTTTGCCATTTTGTTTGCAATAGTCATAAAGTGAAGCCATACAGAAATACTATCATAAATTAAACCATTTGTCTTTTGCATATTTACTTTTTCCACTATTTGAAAAATAATTTCTTTTCAAAAAAGGATGGAGTAAATTATGAATACAAAATTAGATTTTGAAACAATAGATATGTTATCAAAAGGGATTACGCAATTTACATTCCGCAGTGGACCGATTGAGGAAATGCACTCAAAAGGCAAGCTGACGCAAAAGGACATGAAAACTTTGAATAAGTTTATGGCAAACCGTATTGCAGGATTATTGACAGCAATCTCTAAAGGGGATATCTCAAGCGTCCTCAAAGTCCTAACATTCTATGCTTCACTTTCATCTGATTGGGACTCTTGCAAACCAGATGTCGAGGAATTCTATATGCGTGATATTTACTCTTGAATATTTGTAGCCGATATGCTACAATATAACCATGAAAGAAATTATCTATTACCAAACAAAAGATAACAAAATTCCGTATTTGGAATGGTACAACTCGCTAGATAAAAGTTTAAAACTTATTGTCGATAAACGATTGTCAAAAATTGAACGAGGTTTGTATGGTAAAATAAGACGACTTTCCGAAGAACTTTACGAAATAAAATTCGACAATGGTTTAAGAATTTATTATACAGAAATAGATAACACAATAGTTTTGTTATTTACGGGTGGTAATAAATCAAAACAAAGTAAAGATATTGAAACTGCTACAAAATATCTGAATGATTATAACGAAAGGAAACAATAATGAATAAAAAAGAACAAACATTATTAAATAGTTTTCCAAAACATAATGATAACTTAAAAGAACAATTAAAGAATGATAATGAATATGCTCAAATGTGGCTTGATAGTCTGCTAGAAGATTATTCAGAAACTAAGGATGTAAATGATTTAATCTATAATCTTAAACCATTAATTGAGGCAAAATATACTATTTGTGAATTTGCAAAATTAATTGGAATTCATAGAATAACTTTATATAAAATATTTTCACGTAAAATGATTCCAAGTATAGAAATATTGCATAAAATATTCTTAGGTTTAGGATATGATTTGAAAATATCAGCACAGAGAATTTAAGATTTTTGGTATCGAAAAAGTATATAAAAGCTCATATTTACTAAAATTGGCTCTATGATGCATTATAACGAATATAGAGCCAAATTCAAAAAATTTCTGCAACATTTTGTAATAAATTTTTCGATTTTTTGATAGGTCTTAATCCTAGACTACGCAACGCTTTGGTGAAAATATGGTGTTATGTCGTATGTGAAGGTCCACCATAAAATACAGAACGACATTTGTTGTTCTGTATTTTATTTTGCAGTGTTAGGTATGAGAATTCCTACCTTTTAATAGGACATTTGGTTGGAAGGGGTAAAAAAACAATCGGCAAAAGTGTTAATTTTAGTAAAACATAGCGATTTTATAAGGTCGGAAATTGGTTAAGTTGAAATGTCCGAAAAGTCCGATTTTAGTAACAAAAATGTCTACTTTTTTGCATCCTATTTGCACATATTTGCACTCATAAGTAGGGTTGACTTTAGTCAACCAAAATATTTCGGTAGACTGAAGTCTACCCTACCTGCTGTTTTATTTGAAAAATAATTTCTTTTCAAAAAAGGAGAGAGTAAATTATGAATACGAAATTAGATTTTGAAACAATTGATATGTTATCAAAAGGGATTACACAGTAAGTTGGTCGGTTTTACCAAACCGACAATAATTATTTATTTACCCATTTTGTTGGCATAGTAATGCCAACCTATATTTTCTCATTCTCAAAATACGTCAAAATCTTCTCTTTTAACTCTTTTAAATAATTATTAGCAAAATGTTTTTCTCCACCTGCAATTTTATATACTACAATAACTTTTTGTAGCCAAATACGTTTAAAAAATAAAAAATCGGGTTGAATATTTATATTCAACCCGATTTTTGTAAGTATTTATTATTTTATTAATATGTAAACTGGTAAGTTTGTCCAAGTTTGTTAATTGTAAATTGAAGAGGTTGTGGATCTTCTTTAAACTTCAAACAAAGTATTCTCATTGAAGAATTTGCCTTTAAGTCATAGTTTTCAGGTAATGAATGAGAATATCTTGTAGCTTCCTTAATAACCATTCCAAGTCTAACATTGTTCGCAATAGTAAAACCGAATGACAAACCTCCGGTAGCAACAGCAAGAGGAACAGCCAAATTATCTGCAAGATCTAATTTATCCAAATCTACAAATGTTGATGTTGTTACATCTTTTAATCCTGCAAGTCTTTCTGAGTATACTTTTTCTACTTTTATATCTGAATTTGAATTATTTTTTACAATGTATTCAAATGCGTGAACATATTTATTTTCTTTGTTTTTCAAACGATACTCATTAACTGTAACCGTAACGTCAGCCTCTGTATTATAAAATTCTTGCGAATCAATACAAGTCAAATCAATCGGATCGTTATCTTCAGAATACGGAATAGCAGAAGTTTTTTCATTTCCTTTTGACATTTTATCATTTAATTTGCTCATACCTTTTTTAAGCGGTTTTAATCCGTCAGGAAGTGTAAATAAACCATCTAAAGCACCTGATCTAGCATAATCTACAAAATCAAATTTGTATTCTTTATAAGCCTCAGCATCTTCTAATGTTTCATATTTGTAATTTTGACTTTTGAAGAATTCTGTAACGTCGTTCTTTTCTTTGTCGTATTCTGCATCTGTAACGATGTATACATCTGTATCGTGCAAAGCAGGATAGAATTTCATATAATAGTGTTCGTCATTGTATGTTGCATAATATGCATTTCTTGCAAGCTTCTTAACTTCCACTTCATTACCTAAAATGTTATCCACAACAGGAATTACTGTTCTTATATTTTGATCTTTTATTCTGTATGCATGATAGTCTTTAATCATGCCGGCTGCATTTGCAGTTGCAGAAAAAAGGACAAGTATGGATAATACACAAAGACCCTTTAGTATTTTTTTCATATTAGTTGTTCTCCTTTGTTATTAATTCAACATTTTCTTCTTTTTCTTTTATGTTTCTTACATATAGTTCATCAAGTAAAACACAGATTGTTGCTGCCATTGCAGGTCCGAAAAGGACACCTATAAATCCGAAATATTTTCCGCCTAAGATTAATGACAAGAAAATAATTGTCGGATGCAAATCCATTAATTTGCTGAAAGCATAAGGTCTAACCAAATTATTTTCTATAAGTTGTGCTAAAACCATAACAACAAGTGTTGTAATAAGAACTTTTGCTCCAAATTCATAAACACCTATTAAACAAATTACCATTGCAATAGCAGGCCCGACAACAGGAACTATGTCCAAAATTGCGGCTATTATTGCAATAGAAATTGCATATGGGTTTTGTAAGATTAATAAGCCGACTGCATTTACAACAAAAACGCTTAACACAGCCATTGTTTGAGCAAATACATATCCGCCCATTTTTGAGGATATACTGTCAATGATTTCTTCAGTTCTTTCTTTTATATTTAAAGGAAAATATTTCAAAACAGTTTCTTTAATGTTCTTTTTATCTTGCATAAAGAAAAACAGAAAGATTAAACCGGTTAAGCAATAAGCAAAACTTGAGCCCATGCCTTTCATTAACCCTACAACATAATCTATTGCCCCTTCTGTAGAATTTGCCATAGAAGCAGTCATTCCGTCTATGTCTATTTTTGTTATGCCCATTGCTTGAAATAAAGCACTGCCTTTAATGGCTTCATTTAAGTTTTTGACATAATTAGGGTATTCTTTAATTAATTCACTAATTTGGTATGCGCCCAGCATAAATATAAATGCAAGTAATATACCCAAAATAGATAATGCGCCAAATAATACAATACATGTTGCAACCGGTCTTGGCATCTTCTTTTCCAATTTGTCAACAATCGGATTTAATGAACATGCAAATACTAATGAGATAAATAGCATTATTGCTACATCGACATTTGTAAACATAAAAAACAAACAAAGTATAATGAAAAACCCAAAAAGAATGGTGTTAACGGGAATTTCATTATTAAATAATCTTATCATATTTCCTCCTATTAACTTTTAGACCAAACAAATCATACATTAAACATGCTTATTGTTCAACTTATTATCTAACGAAAAATCAGAATTTTAATTTCAAGTTCTTTCGCAAACGGTCTTTTAATTAACACATTTTTATTGCTTCTTTCGGGCAAACATGACTGCATAGTGAGCATCCTGCGCAAGATTCTTTATTCAATTTCAAGCAGTCTTTATCAAGATTCAGTGCATTATATTCTGATTCTGAACATATTTTTGCACACTTTCCGCAAGATACGCACTTCTCTTTATCTATAGCAGGATAAAGATGTGATTTTTTATTTAATTTTTCATGTGATGTAATCTTAGAAATTGCAATATTTTTTAATTCTGATATATTATTGAAACCTTTTGTTTCCAAATAATTAAGCAACCCTGACTTCAGTCCGTTAATGATTCCATAACCGTTTATCATAACTTCTGTACAAACTTGAACGGCATCAGAACCCAATGCTATATATTGTGCTGCATCTTCCCAGCCGGATATTCCGCCCATACCCAAAATAGGCAAATCAGAATTTTGTCTTAATTGAGCAACACATCTAAATCCTATAGGTTTAACGGCTTCACCTGACAATCCTCCAAAGGTTGAATAACCGTCAATATTCAGAATAGGTTGTAATGTGTCAAGATTTATTCCCATAAAACTTTGTACTGTATTAATTGCGGAAAATCCGTCAGCACCGGCTCTTTCGACTGCATTTGCAATCCAGTTAATATTAGTCACATTTGGCGTTAATTTTACAAAAACGGGCTTTTTTGCAACAGCTTTTACCCAAGAGGTAATAAGTATTGAAACTTCTGCACTTGTTCCTATTGCCATACCGATATTTCTTTCCGGCATTCCGTGCGGACAAGAAAAATTGAGTTCAAAAGCATCTATGGGTGTTTCATTCAAAGTTTTTATAAGTTTCTGCCATTCTTCACGTTGTACAGGTGCCATAATACTTGCGATTATAACTTTAGAGGGGTGTTTTTTCTTAAGATATTTTATACCGTCAACCCAATATTGAATTGTTTTATGACTCAATAATTCTATATTTTGAAGGCATATTACTTTCCCTTTTTCTTTTATTGTTGCATATCTGGGACTTGCTTCAATCATCTCCAAATCATCAGGGGTTATGGTTTTTAAGACAGCACCTCCCCAACCCATCTCAAAAGCTTTATCAATACTATCTATTGCTGCTGTTGGCGGAGCTGATGCCAGCAAAAACGGATTTTCAAATTCTATGCCCAATATTGAGGTTTTTAATGTTGCCATATTATGAACTCCTTACATTTCATGCATTTCGATTTTTAAATACTAACATAAAAATTTTTTTAGTATAATATTAACAGTATACGGGTATTTAATTATTATATTTGAGTTATAAGGATTTAATGGTATGAGAAAAGTGACAAAATTAGTAATTATGCTTTTTATAATGATTTTATGTACAACAATTTCATCATATTCAGCAGAAAAAGAAGCATTATTAAAAACAACTCACACTTGGGATAATGCGGAATATAAAAAATTAAAAATAAAAAAACCGGAAATTACTGTATTAAAGATAATTATAAACGTCAATGAAGAATTACCTATGCATAAACACGATTTAGTTAATATTGCTTATGTAAAAAAAGGTATCCTAACTGTTATTACTGATGATAATAAAGCAATAACAATTCACGAAGGAGAAGTTTTACCTGAATTAATAGGTAAATATCATTATGGCAAAAATACCGGAAGTGAGCCGGTTGAGCTAATTGTTTTTTATATCGGAGAAAAAGGAACTCCGCTATCGGTCAACAAATAACAGATACAAATTCTTATTAAAACTTTTTTACGGCAATTTGTATATTAATTGCTTAATTTAAATTGTTTTTATTTTTTCTTTTTATTTTTTTGGTCTTTATCTTCTTCTTTATTTTCTGTTTCTGTTGTTTTTTGAGGAATAAGCATTGACACTACAGGGTATGTTCTTGAGATAATTTCTTTGTCATTATCAAAAACTACCAGTGTTAATTCTTCAACGCTATAATCCATAACCATTTTCAAATCTGATGCAAATGCATTATATACAAAATTTGAATTTGGAATATTAACCGTTAAATTACCGAGTTCTATTTCTTTGCCGTTATTGGCTCTTGCTTTTACTGTCAACTTGTGTTCGCCTTCAGACCAATTAGGACCGCACATTACTGCCATATCAAATCTGAACTCTGCCGGCATAGCAATTGTAGAAAGCTTATCATAAATATTTATACAACTAAGTTTATTGTTTTTAAATGTTATATTTTCCGCTAAAATTAAATACTCTGCCATAATTACCCTACTTTCTTAAAAAACTAAATACATCAGACATAACATAGCACGAAATTTTTTCATGTGCAAGCAAATACTGTTTAATTACTTTGACACAAGCTTATTTTAAACATAAAATATAATATAAGATTTGAGGTTAAGAATGAGATTTTTACATGTAAGTGATTTACATATAGGTAAAAAAGTTAAGGGTTTTTCATTATATGAAGATCAAATACATGTACTGAAACAAATTATTAATACAGCAAAAGCAAAAGATGTTGACGGTATAATAATTGCAGGGGATATTTATGACACATCAATGCCTTCCGGCGAAGCCGTAAATTGCTTTGATGAATTTATTTCCGAAATTCATTCTCTCGGAATATCGTGTTATGTCGTAAGCGGAAATCATGATAGTGTATCAAGAGTTGCTTTTGGTTCAAATATTATGGCAAAAGAAAAAATATATTTTGCAAAAAAATATTCAGGATTAATTACGCCGATAGAAGCAGATAAAGAAACAAATATCTGGCTTTTGCCGTTCATACGTCCGGTTGATGTAAGAGAATACCATTCCGATTTTGAGGTCGGAAGTTATGAAGATATGATGCGTACAGTCATAGGAAATTTAAAAATAAATCCTAAAAAAACGAATATTTTAGTTGCACATCAATTTATTACCAAGTCAGGCGTATCACCCCAAACAAGTGATTCTGAAACAGTTTCTCTCGGAACATTGGATAATATAGATTTTTCTAATTTTGATAAATTTGATTATGTTGCGTTAGGTCACATTCATAAACCTCAATCAATGGGCAGGGAAACAGTAAGATATGCAGGTTCTCCTTTAAAGTACTCTTTTTCGGAAAAAAATGACAAAAAATCGATGGTAATTATAGATTGTTTAAAGAAAAAAATCAGCCTTGATTATGTTTCTTTTAAACCAATTAGGGATATGAAAGAGTTTGCAGGAAAATTTGAAGATCTTGTAAAACTTCCAAAAACAGATGACTATGCAAGAATTGTATTGCAAGATGAAAATTATATTGTAGATGTAAAACAAAAACTTGAAACAAATTTTACCAATATTATGGAGATAGTTTATGACAATTTGTATACAAGGGAAAATAAGCATATAAAAAAAGCGGAATTGATAGAAAAACAAACACCGCAGGAATTGTTCGGAATTTTTTATGAGTTGCAAAATAATAAAAAACTAAATTCAGAACAGAAAAAAATTGTAGAAAAAGTATTTGAAGATTTGGAGGGCGCCCTATAATGAAACCTCTAAAATTAGTTATAAATGCTTTTGGTCCGTATGTGGAAAGGACAGAAATAGATTTTACTCAGTTTGGTGACAGCGGTTTATATTTGATAACAGGTGATACCGGAGCGGGAAAAACTACTATTTTCGATGCTCTGAGTTTTGCACTGTACGGTGAAGCGAGCGGAAGCGCAAGGAATAACTCACAGTCATTAAGAAGTGATTTTGCAAAAGATGACAATTTAACTTTTGTAGAATTGGAATTTTTAAGTCATGGTGAAAAATATTATATAAAACGAGAATGCGGATACAAAAAATTAAATCGTAACGGAAAATATACTCCGGTTTCTGAGAAAGCGGTGTTAATAAAGCCGAATAAGCAAGTTATTTCCGTATTGGCTGAAGTCAATGAAGAAGTAAAAAATATTTTAGGTATAGACAAAAATCAATTTGGACAAATTGTTATGATTGCACAGGGAGAATTTGAAAAATTTTTACTGGCGCCGACAAAAGAAAGAAAAGAAATTTTCAGAAAAATATTTAAGACATATTTGTATGACGGATTTCAAACAAAGCTAAAAGAATTATCTGATAAAGCATTTGGAGAAAAAAAAGACGTAGAATTAATCTTAAATAAAGAAATAGAAAGCATTATTCTGCCGGAAGAAGATTTGAACGTATTTTGGCAGGAAAAGAATATTTATGATTTAGGTGAAGTTTTATTAAAACTTGAACAAGTTATATCGGAAGATAAGAAAGAGTTAGCGCAATATGAGAAAAAATCTTCTAAGTTGCAGGAGGAGCTTGGGAATTTAAATCAAAAAATTAAAGAAGCTCAAATTATTGATACTGACAAAAAAAATTTGGAGAGTTTAAAGAAAAATCTGCCGGAATTAAAAGAAACTGTCAAAGAAAGTGAGAAATTATACAAACAGGAAAAGGGAAAGGATAAAGAAAGAGAAAAACTTATAGTTAATATCGAAAAGCTTAAATCCGATTTAAAAGAATACAAAGAACTGGATTTAAAAAAAGCGGAATTAAATGCAAATATAGTAAAAAAAGAAGATACAGAAAAGAGTTTAAAGAATTTAACGGAAGGTTTAAAAAAACTTGAAACAGAAAATACTCAAAATAAAAAAAGACTTGAAAAATTAAAAGATACAGATATAAAGCTGGAAAGATTAACGGCAAAACTTGAAAAAAGTAAAGAAAAAAAAGAAAGATTAGGAATTTATTTAAGTGATATAAAAGATTACAAAAAAGAAAAACAAGTTTTGGAAGAACAAATTGCGAATGTATTATTAAAACAGGTTGAATACAATCAAAAAAGGGCAGAGGCGGATGAACTCTATAATAAATTTATCATAAATCAGGCAGGATATTTGGCAAAAGATTTAAAAAAGGACATGCCTTGTCCTGTATGCGGAGCAACAAAACATCCGCATCCGGCGGAGCTTTCTAAAAATGCAGTAACACAAAGTGAGTGTGAGAAAGCAAAACAGATTGCAGATAACGCTCAAAATGAATGTACGCAAGCAGTTCAAATAAAAGCAAAAGCTGAAACAATAGTTAAAAATCTTGAAGGAAATCTTCTTAAAATCTCAAAAACAGAATTTAAACTAAATGTTATAGAAGGTTTGGAAGAAAAAATTGAACAAGAACTTGATGCAAATCAGGCAGAACAAAGCAAACTGCAAAGTGAAGAAAAAGAACTGATAAATGCAAAAAAAGAAAAAAATATTCTTGAAAATAATATTAAAAATTATGAAATAAACAAATCTTCAGTGGAAGAAACGATAGAAAAAGAAAAAGCAATATTATTTGATTTGAATAAATCAATTACTGCCTGCAGTGTTTTGTTAGCCGAAAAAGAGAGTAAACTTGAATATAAAACAGCAAGCGAGGCAGAAAATATTTTGCAGGAAAAAGAAACAGCTCTGTTACAATTGAAAAAAGCTTTGGAATATGCTGAGAAAGTCAAGAATGAAAGCGTGCAAAGATTGTCCCAGACAAAAGGAAGTATAGAAGAATTAGAGAAGAAAATACCCAAAAAGAAATCTGTTGATATAAACAAATTAGTAAAACAGAGAGAAGACTTACAATATTCATTCGATAATATTCAAAAAACAAATACAGAAGTTGTTACCAGATATAAAACAAATAGTTTAACGCTATCAAATATTAAAAAATCACAAAAAGAACTGGACGAAAAATCAAAAAGAGTAGAACTGCTGGATAATTTATACAGAACGGCAAGCGGAACATTAACCGGCGGAAAACAAAAAATATCTTTTGAAAATTATATTTTAGCAACGTACTTTGAAGAAATTATTAATGCAGCAAATCAAAGGTTTAAAGAGATTACGTATTACCAGTATGAACTTCGCAGAAATCTTGAAAAATCAGGTGGAGGTCAAACAGGTTTGGATTTGGATGTATTTGATGCATATACGACAAAAGTTCGAACGGTTAACAGTTTATCCGGCGGAGAAAAGTTTAAAGCTGCACTGGCGCTTTCTCTCGGTTTATCAGATATAATTCAACAACAAGCCGGCGGAATACAAATAGAAACAATGTTTATTGATGAAGGTTTCGGTTCACTTGATTCAGAATCATTGGAACAAACTATGAAAGTTCTTAATGAATTAACTGACAATAAAAATTTAATTGGTATAATATCACATGTAACAGAATTAAGAGAAAAAATAGATAAAAAAATTGTTGTTACAAAAACTCAGTCGGGAAGCAAATTAGATATAAGATTAATATAAATAGGTTAAGAAGAAGTAAAATGGAGATTTGGAAAAATATAAAAACAGAAAAGAAATGGTTTTTGACATTTCTTTTAGTACATTTTGTTGTTTGGTTTGGTGTTGCCTTAATAAGGGCAGTATTACCGGCAGATTCGTTAGAAGGAATTTATTGGGGATCTCTTTTAGATTTCGGTTCTCCAAAACATCCTCCGCTTGCTGCGTGGATTACATATTTTTCTTATCTTCCTTTTAAGGCGGATTGGTCAATTTATTTTATAAGCCAATTATTTATTGTTGCAGGTTTTGTTTATACATATAGGCTTGCAAGATATTTCTTAGATGAAAATCAATCAATGCTTTCAGTAATTGTACTTGAAGGCTGTTGGATATACAGCTATATTACAGGCTATTACGGATTTAACCCTGACGTTGTTTTGATGTTTACCCTGCCTGCTATAACATTTTATTTTTATAATTGTATGAAAGATAATAAAGGCTCTGATTGGTTAAAAATGGGTATATTAGTCGGACTCAGCCTTCTAAATAAGTATCAAACTATTTTGCTTGTTGTAGCAATGGCAATTTGGGCGGTAATATTTAATCCGAAAACATATAGAAACAAATTCTTTTATGCTTCTGTACTTATTGCATTTTTAATATTTTCTCCTCACCTTTTTTGGTTAATCAAATATGAATTTTTCCCCTTTTTATACTATGACAGAGAATTAAATATAATTAACGGATACAATCATTTGACATCACCGTTAATGTTTGTAGGAATGCAAATTGTTTGTATAATCGGCACACTGACAATTTATTTTCTTTACAGATTAAAATTTGCAAGAAAGCTGGATTTTATAAAGGAATATAACAAAAAACAATTTTGGTTTTTGCTTATTATAACATTTGCTCCGTGTTTGATTCACACTCTAATCGGTTTATGCTACGGAAGCGATATAAGACCTCGTTGGGGATATGTTTTTTGGTATATGCTTGGAATAATGTTATTCTACTTTTTCCCTGCAAAAACAGAGAAAGAGGAATTTAAGTTTATTCTTAAATCTTCTTATTTGGTAATGTTAATAGTCTTTTTATCATTGGGAACAATCTTAACCGTAGAAAAGAATTACAGAAGCAGATATCCTGTTGCAAAAGTTTTTGGTGATTTAAAAAGTATTTGGGCGGCAAAGTATGATACACCGCTAAAATATATAGGCGGAGATTCGGAATGGAGCTTTCCGATATCAATATACGGAGATACACATCCTATTAATATTATGGATACTTTTGGATACAAAAATCCTTGGATAGATGAAGAAGATTTGAAAAAATCCGGAGCTATAATTATAGACAGAGATTCTGATAATGTTATAAAAGAAACAAGACAAGCATGTCCGTATTTATCAGAGGATTATGTTATAGAGCCTGCAGAATATAAATTTTTTGTACATAATGCTCTAAAAATGCCGAGAGAATATACAGTATCAATTTATGTAGTTCCGCCTGTTAAGCAATAGTATAATAAAAACTTTAAAAATATAATTATTAGTAAGGATTTTCACTATGGAAAATAATTGTTTAAACTGCACAAATGTCAGAAAAGTTGTTATTATAGGATGCGGTTTTGTCGGCTCGGCATGCGCATTTAGTCTTATGCAATCCGGACTTTTTTCAGAAATGGTTCTTATTGATTCGGATATAGCAAAAGCTGAGGGCGAAGCTATGGATATAAGCCATGGTGTTCCGTTTGCAAAGCCTATGAAAATATATGCAGGAGATTACGACGATATAAAAAATGCTTCTCTCGTGATTATTACCGCAGGTGCCAATCAAAAAGAGGGCGAAACAAGATTGGATTTGGTAAAAAAGAATATTTCTATTTTTAAATCCATAATTCCGGAAATAAAAAAACGCAAATTTAATGGTATTTTACTAATAGTAGCAAATCCTGTTGATATTCTTACCACAGTTGCATTAAAACTTTCAGGCTTTCCGAAAAATCGAGTTTTAGGCTCCGGCACTGTTCTTGATACAGCAAGATTAAAATATGAGCTTGGTAAGCATCTTAATGTTGATTCCCGAAGCGTACATGCATTTATTATCGGTGAGCATGGAGATTCTGAAATTCCGGCATGGTCAAGTGTAAATATATCCGGTGTTCCGTTGGATAAATTTTGTGAAATGCGAGGTTTTTGCGGTGACCATCAAGAAACAATGAAAAAAATTGCGGAAGATGTTAAAAATAGTGCTTATGAAATAATTAGTAAGAAAAAAGCTACGTACTACGGTGTTGCAATGGCGGTTAAGCGTATATGTGAAGCAATAATACGTGATGAAAAATCTATACTTCCGATATCTTCTGTAATGAATGGTGAATACGGAATAGAAGGTATTTCTTTGTCTATGCCGGCTATTGTCGGGAAAGACGGATTTGAAACGCACGTTCCGATTCAGTTAGATGAACAGGAAATAATTGCTTTAAAAAATTCTGCTATGACATTAAAAAATATACTTGATCAAAATGAAATATAAATATTTACAATGTTTTCATAGGCAAATCAGCGCTGAATTTATTTTTGCATTCACGTCTGACAAGTTCCTGACTGCGCTTTTTGAGAGTACGAACGATATTCCTTGTAGTTGCTTTCATCGGTATAATCATATCTTTAGGTGCATCAAAATTCCCTATTACATAATTATTATCGTTTTTTCTTTGAATTCTTCTTTGTTTGCTTGATAATGGCTCAAATCCCATTTTTTGATAAAATTTCATTGCAAACGATTTTTCCGGTATTTCAGAACGAACATAACATTGTTTAAAACCATCTTTTAAAAGAGAATGGAAAAATTCACACACAATAACTTTACCCTCTCCCAAAATTTTCTTATTCCAGGTTGCAAGCCAATCCAATTCCGTTTCATCTTTTGAATGATTTTTCCTGCTGGAATAATGAAAATTACCGTTTTTATCAATTTTCAAAGTGTTACCTATTAAAATTGCGCTCGGCTCTTCATTGGATAATGCAAGTAAAACTTTTGCTTTTATTTCCTTATATTTTGTTTCGGATAATATCTCTATGCCGGCATCTATCGCTTCTTTTGCAACTTGCTTTGTCGAATCGTCCTCTATTTCGTGTTTTTGATAGAACTTTTCCATGTTTTTAGAAATATATTTAAGATAGTCCGCATCTTTTTTCTCAAGCTGATAGACAATAACATCTTTTGCTTTATCGTTAAGATAACCGTATTTTGCAAGCGGTATTGCTTTAAATTGCGGATTGTAATATGTCGTTTGAAAATTTATATTCATACTAATTGAAAAATTGTAAAAAAATATTTTGCTACTTTGTTTGTTTTATTTTTTTCAGTAAGTAAATTAAAACAACTGCAGTTAAAACTAAACCAATTATTTCTGCATATTTTAGAGATAAGTTAAATCCGATTTTTTCCGAAAATATAAACGACATAGTAATAAATACATAAAAAAGTGCAGGAATAAGAGTTATCCAATAATTCTTACCTTTATTTGCCAAATAAACAGTCGCACAACACAAAGTCGGAATGGCAATTAATTGATTAAAGAAAGTAAAATATCTCCAAATCATAGAAAAACTGTCAGCATTTGTTTTTGCCCAAATAAGTATTGATAAAACACCAATTACGATTGGAATAACAATTATCAAACGATTAATTATTTTCTTTTGTTCTAAATGTAGTGCATCAGCAATAGTAATCCTTAATCCTCTAAGTGCTGTGTCACCGGAAGTAATTGGCAGAATTATTATTGCAAGAGTAACAAGAAATGCCAGATTTAAAGGTACAAATTTATTTGCAATAATATTGACAACATTTACTGTTCCTATAATATTTTGCGGAACTTGATTAAGACTGTAGACATCCATTGCTGCGGCTGCCCAAATAATTGCAATTAATGATTCCAGACACATCATTCCGTAAAAAATTCGCCTTCCGTCTTTTTCGTGATTGACTGTTCTTGAGATAATGGTTGCCTGAGTAGAATGAAATCCTGATAATAAACCGCAGCTTACAGTCATAAAAAACATCGGAATAATGGGTAAATGATTAGGATGGATATTATAATTTGTCAAAGAAAAGTTTTGCAAATTTACCCCGTTTATAAAAAATCCTATTAATACCATTCCTGTTCCCAAAATCAGCATTAAGCCTAAAATAGGATAAAATTTGCCGATAATTTTATCAATAGGGAAAAGAGTTGCTAAAATAAAATAACAAAGAATAACAATATAACTTCCAAGTACTAACGGATTTGTTATAACAAATTCTTTTATTCCGAAAAATCTTTCAACAAATAAATCTCCTGCAGTATACACAAAAACAGTTGCGAGAAGTAAGAGCATTATTGAAACAATAATCATAAAAATATGGAACGCTTTATTTCCCAAATACTTATGTATGAGTCCTGTTATCTGCGCTCCGTTATTTCTCATAGAAAGCATTCCTGCAAAATAATCGTGAACACCGCCGGCAAATATACAGCCTAAAGGGATTAGAATAAAGGCAATCGGGCCGAATAAAATTCCTTGTATTGCACCAATAATAGGTCCCATACCTGCAATATTCAAAAGGTGAATAAGCGCATTCCTATTTTTAGACATGGGAACAAAGTCTATGCCGTCTTGAGCTTGATGCGCTGGTGTTTCTCTCTCATCCGGTGAAAAAGTTCTTTCCACAAATCTTGAATAAAAAATATAACCAAAAATTAATATAAAAAATCCGATGATAAATGTTATCATAAATCTCTCCAATCCTAACAAAAATATAACAAATTATAAAACAGTATGCAAATAAATAACTAAGTTAATTGAAAAATTTTAAAAAGAGAATATAATAAAATTTTTCAGGAGAAATCTTATATAAACTTAAATACTTTTATTTAAGCAAACTCTGTTTCTTCCGCTTTCTTTAGCTTCATATAAAGCTTTGTCTGCACGCTCAAAGAGTTCTTCTCCGGTTTCTTTATTATTGAATTCGGCAAGTCCCATGCTGATAGTTACGCTGATTGATTTTATATCAGAATTTTCATCATTAATCGGAATCGGTGAGGACTCAACAGCTTTTCTAAGACGTTCTCCGACAATTTGTGCTTCTTCTATGTGGGTATATGGTAAAAGTACTGCAAATTCTTCTCCGCCATACCTTGATGGGATATCAGATTCACGCAAAGCAGATTTAATAATTGATGCAACCCCTCTTAGTACGGCATCACCGCTTGCATGTCCATAAGTATCATTAACTTTTTTAAAAAAGTCTATATCAATCATCATTGCACAAAGCGGATTATTTTGACGTTTGGTAGTTGCAATTTCTTGTCCCAAACGAAGTTCAAATTGTCTGCGGTTGTTTAAGTTTGTCAGAGCATCAATTGTTGCGTATTGCAATATTTTTGAATAAGAATTTGCTCTGTTTATAGTAATTGCAGACTGCCTTGTTAATTGTTCCAAATAACTTATATCACGTTTTGATAAAACATCCAGAGTGCTTCTTGCAACAATACAACCGGTTATTTCTCCATCTTCGGATATAAGAGGGAACGCACCGATTTTGTCATTGTTTGTTAAAATATAATCTGTTTCCGGTGTGAGTTGATTTAAAACTTCATAAATTCTCTCATCTTTGCAAGCTTTTGGCCATACGAGAGAAAAGTCGCCGTCTTGTTTCAAAAATACATAAATCAGGTGGTCTGTTATAAATCTGTCCAACATTTCACCAATAATAGGTACTATGTAATTAAGCTCATATTGAGTTTCAATAATCTTTGCAATATTTTTCATGGAATCATGAAATTCAACATTAATTTTTGACTGTTCATTAAGAACAATATTTTGCAGTTTTAAAGAAACCTGAGAAGCAAAAATTTTCATAAGGAATAAAAATTCCATATTAACAGATGTATTTTCTTCAAAATTAAGTTCTATAATACCGAAATCTTTTTCGTTTTTAACAATCGGCATGCAAAGCGAAGTTATTTTTAATGTAATATCACTTATGACAGCCGGTAATTTATATGCTTTTGAATTGATAACAAAGTCATATCCTTTTATATTTTCAAAAAATTTATAAACTTCACTGTCATCTTCTACAATGCTCCAGCTGTTTACACAATCACGCATAGTATTTGTTACGGTGTCATATACAAAGATATTTAAATTGTTTAATCCGGCAAAATCGTTAAGCAAAGTTTTAAGTTCACGTGCCAATTCCGATGTATCAATCTCACGTGTTAATATATCTGCTGTTTTTGATAAAAAGTGTAATTTATCTTTTGACATTAAAACCAATCTCTTTCTTCTTCAACTTCATCTTTTGCATTAAATATATCAAAACCGACGCAGGTTTTGAAATTTTTTGCCATTGCTTTATCAAAATCATCATCCGCAACTATTTTTCCGTTTACATATGTATAGCTTATGCTTCCGGTTGGTTTGTTCGTAAGTTTTTCCACACCGTATTCATCACTGTTAATGAACTTTCTTGAAACTTCATTAAGAAGGTTGAAAATATACGCAGTTTGGACATCGGTGCTGTCAGGGGATTCAGATATTAAAATAGCCGCTTTTTCAAGTTCGCTTATGGATTCTCTGTATTTGCTCATTCCTCTGAGTAAGACAGCTAAATTGTAATGCGCTTCGAATTTTGTCGGTTGAAGCTCTATTGCTTTGCAATAATCAAGTCCTGCAGGTTTATAATCGCCTCTTAAATGATAAGCTACTGCACGATTGTAATACACATCATAATTCTTTTTTAAGAACTTGAGTGATTTTGTATAAGCTTCTATTGCATCACCTAAAAACCGGTTCATAAGGTATTTCCGTTCTAACGGTAAAAACATTGCCTTATGCTTGTATGCTACACCTTTATTAAAATATGCAATTCCTCTGTTCCATCTGATGCTCTTAATGTTTGAATAAACAAAAGGTATCCAAAGTTTAAAAAGCTTAATTTTCGGGATTTCATCAAACTGTTCTATTGCTTCATCAAAGAATCCCAGATCTTCTGAATATACAATTCCGAGGTTCATACGAGCCATAACGTATCGGGGATTATATTTAATTGCATTTTGGTATGCCTCAACTGCAGAGTAATAATCCTCATAAACGGCATATATATTACCTAAGTTATACCAAGCTTCATAGTGTCCGGGGAATAAATCAAGCCCCTTTCTGTAATATTCAAGCGTTTTTGCCATGTTATCCTGCGAATATGCCTGATCACCTTTGTAAATATAATAAACACCCTTTGTTTTCATAATTTGGTGTTCAATTTTATCGTGAAAAAAGTACCATATTCCAAATAGGATGGCAATAAAAAATAAAAAAGAAAATATTTTTTTAAAAAAACGTTTCATAAGATAGATTATATCATATATTTACAACTGCGAGAAGGGATGAGGAGGATGTTAATACTGCATACGGAGGATTTGTCAAAAACGAAAAAAATGTTAATATATTGATGGGGAGAGATAGATATTTAATTATTTAGATATTTTACTCAGAATGATAAATTAAGGCTATAGCGGAGGAAAATAATTTGTACGCATACAATCAACAACCTCAAAGAAGAAATTCTGCGAATTTATATGTTGTACCAGAAAGACCTCGTGTAAGTTATGCGCATCGTATTCCGCAAAAACAAGTCAGAAAAGTTAAAAAACAAAGATTCAATCTGCTTGCATATTTGATAAGACTGAGTGTTATCTCATCATTGTTTTTAATTTTTGCACTTATAGTATTTCCGACAAGCTTTAGAAATTTGATTAAAAATGTTATATTTCCGTATGATATCAAATTAAACACTGAAATGTCGCGCGGTATGGCATATAAAAATATGAACGATATCGGCGGAGCTGATTTATATTCAATAACAAATCCTATATCAAATTATTTGAGCAACGACTTATTCCTAAATAGGATGCTGGTAACGCCTACTGAACAAAAAACTCACAGCGAAGTTACAACAATGTACCATACGGCAGAGATGACCGCTTTAAAAGGTCAAATTCAAAACCTTATGACACAATATCCTAAAATTTATCCTGCAATTTATGTTTGGGAATATGAAAACGGTAAATATTTAAATATTAATGCAGATGAGCAATTTTCCGCTGCAAGTATAATAAAATTACCTGTACTTGTTCGTATGTTTAAATCAATTGAAGCAAATCAGATTACAATATATGACGAGATGGTTTTAACTGATTATTATAAAGCATCCGGCTCGGGGAATTTGCAATATATGCGCACCGGAAGTAAGTATTCTCTTGATGCTCTTGCAAAAACCATGATTCAGGATTCAGACAATTCCGCAACAAATATGATTATGTCAAAAATTGGCGGAATGGATGATATAAATATCGGCTTAAGAGATTGGGGAATCTCTAAAACTTATGTAAGAACTTGGCTTCCTGATTTAACAGGGACAAATAAGACTACAGCAAGCGATTTGGCTAAAATTTTATACAATCTGGATAATCCCGGATTCCTAAATATAAATTCAAGAGAATATATTATCGATTACATGAGCCATGTTAAAAATAACAAACTTATTGCAGCTGGTTTAGGTGAAGGAGCTTTATTTATTCACAAAACCGGTGATATAGGAAAAATGCTTGGGGATGCCGGTATAGTTTTTGCTCCGAATGGGAAAAAATACATAATTGTAATACTTGCAAATCGTCCGTATAATGCACCGCAAGGTAAAGATTTTATAGTTAAAGCATCTAATCTCATATATAAGAGTATCGTAGGAAAATAAACCAACATTGCAAAAAAAATAGATTAATCATTAACTTTTGTAACAATTTTGGAAATATTTGCTGTTTTTGGGGCAAATATTTTCTTTTTGGTTTTTGTTAATAGTAAAATTGTCATGTTGACTACAAGTCGAAAATAGAAGGAAAATTGTGTATGAAAAATCTCAAGCAACTATCAGCGATTGTTATGTGTGCAATGTTTGCTACAATGCAAATCTCTATTGCATCAATTGATACCGGATTAGGTGCCGGAAATGGCGGTGCTGTTATCAACAACGCAACGGGCGGATATGCCGGAATGAATACCGGTGTAAATTCAGCAACATTGAATTTTACCGGAAATTCTCACGTTAATTGGGATACATTGAATGTTAATTCAAATGAAACATTAAATTTCAATGCAATTAACGGTGCAAACGGTTTAACTGTATTAAATACAGTAAACCAGAATATGTCAAAAATTTACGGTCAAATCAATGCAAATAGCGGAATAAGTCAATTAATTATATCAAACCCGAACGGTGTTTTATTTGACGGCGCCAAATTTACTACCGCAGGTGACGTAATGGTTACAACAAAGGATATGACCGGAGTTGATGTAAATAATTTAACAAACGGTAATTATACGAAATTCAGAAGTACTGATTGGGGTACAAACGGTGCTGAAGATTTGATTCAAGTACAAATAAAAGATTCTGATTTTTCAGTAGGCGGAGATTTTAATATATATGCACCAAAAATTGTAGGTGCAAATTCAAATGTCTCAGCAGGAACATTTAAGCTGGTTACGGCAAATGGTGCTGATTATCTGACTAATATTCCTACAGAAAATAAAATGGCTACAAAACTAACTGCTATGAACGTAAATGGCGACGTTGTTATAACAAATGATGTCGGTGCATTCGTTGTTGAAGAAGGCGGTCATATTACCGGTGATTTAACTTCTGAAACAGGAGGCTGGGTAAGAGTAAACGAAACTTCTAACGGTAATGCTCTTGTTGTTGACGGTGACATTAATGTAAAAGGTCATGGCGAAGAACTTATTGTCAGAAATATTCAAGCAAAAAAAGATGTAAATTTGTTCAATGACGGTGGTTTTGTAGATTTAGGCAACGCAAATGTTGACGGTGATGTAAATTTAACTACAGAAAACTTTGAACCGTTAAATTCAAACAGATTTAATCACTATGTTCACGTTTTGGGTGATAATGATATTAAAGGAGATTTAAATATAGAATCTTCTCAAAATATACATATCGGTAACTACGATTATGATGCAGGCGCATTATTACCGGGCAGTGTAAAAGTTGGTGGTGATATTAATGCTCATACTACGGCAGGTCATATTACCACAACAATTGATACAACTGCAAAAAATATTAATTACAATGCTGAGAAATATAATGACGGAACTCGTGATTACGGCGGAAATCTTTTAACAGACGGAACAGCTGTTCTTAAAGCAGATACATATCAATTTGAGGCAGACGGCTATATCGGCGGTTTGAAGGAAATGAATAATGTTTCTGTTGATGATCAAGTAATAGCAATAATGGAAAGTTATACTAACATTCCTGCTGATATTGAAAGTCACGATTATATGACAGTTGATGGCGGAACAATTACAAAATTAGACACACCTACAACATCTCCAAACGGAAATGATGTTCAAGTTTATATTAAATCTAATAATGACTTAATTGTAAACGGAGCAAATGCAGATGTAATAAACCTTGTAGCTCCTGATAAAAAAATAACAATTACAGGAGATGTTAATGCTAATGAAATAAATGTCGGCGGCAGAACAGGTACTTTGCAATTAGATTTTCCAAGCAGACACTTTACAACTAATTATACAAATATTAAAGACGGTGAAGTAAAAACTATAGCTCCGAATGATGAAATCACTTATGATTTAACAAACAGACCAAATACAGGATACAATTCTCCTGATTTTCAACAAACAGACGGAACGCAAACAACGTACTTGGTAGGTCCGGGAGCTCCTGTTCCTCCGCCTCCGCCATCACAGGAAAATCCAAATCCTCCTTCTGATGACAATGTCAGATTGAGAAACTGGGTTCCTGAAGATCCTATGCGTCCTGTCGTAAGCACACCGGTAGCATACGCAGCAGACTTAGATGATGATGATCCGAGTCCTTGCAGAAAGAATGTAGACGGTTCTGTAACGGTTGTCAGAGCATATCCGATGGCTAACTAATTAACTGGTAAATTAATAGAATATAGCAGAAAAAGGCGGCATAAATGTTGCCTTTTTCTTTTTTGTATAAATTATTGTATAATTAATCTATGGTTACAAAAGCGATTACTGCAGCAAATATAGGAATTAATTCTTGTAAAATCGAAGTTGAAGTGGATGTAACAAATTCTCTTCCTTCAATGAATATAGTAGGGCTTCCTGATAGCGCTGTTACAGAAGCAAGGGAGCGTGTTCATTCCGCAATAAAGAATTCAGGTTTTACTTTTCCTACCGGAAAGGTAATTGTTAACCTTGCGCCTGCGGATATAAGAAAAGAAGGTACAAATTTTGATCTTGCGATTGCGGTCGGAATATTAAAAGAGCAAGGTGTTGAGATTTCGGATGATATGACAACCGCTTTTATCGGAGAGCTTTCATTAGACGGAACAATAAGAAAAGTAAACGGTGTTTTGCCGCTTGTCAGCGGTTTGAAAAATAATGGTGTAACAACCGTATTTGTACCGTTAGAAAATGCAAAAGAGGCGGCTCTTGTAGAGGGGGTTGTTGTTTATGGTGCAAAACATTTGTGTGATATTGCTAATCATTTTGCAGACACTAAACTTGAAAGAACAGTTGTGGATATAAATAAATATTTGGAAGAAAACGCAAATACTGATTATACATTTGATTTTAAAGACGTAAAAGGTCAGCAAAAAGCAAAGAAGGCATTAGAAATAGCTGCTGCCGGCGGACATAATATTTTAATGTCAGGCTCTCCGGGTTCAGGAAAAACGCTTATGGCAAAATGTTTGGCATCAATACTTCCTCCGCTTGAACTGCAAGAAGCGTTAGAACTAACAAAAATATACAGTATAAGCGGACTTTTGCAAGATGACAAACCTTTGATGACCAAACGTCCGTACAGAGCTGTTCACCATACAGCCTCTCAGAACGGTATTATAGGTGGGGGCTCAAACCCAAAACCCGGTGAAATTACACTTGCGCATAGAGGGGTTTTATTTCTTGACGAGATGGTCGAATTTCCGAGGCAGGTTCTTGAGGTGCTTCGTCAGCCTTTAGAAGATGGCGAAGTTGTAATATCAAGAGCTAAAAATTCTATAAAATATCCGTCAAAATTTATGTTGGTTGGTGCGATGAATCCTTGTCCTTGCGGTTTTTTAGGAGATAAAGAAAAAAATTGTACTTGTTCTGATTTTCAAATTCAGCGATATCGTTCAAAACTATCAGGACCTTTGCTTGATAGAATTGACATAGTTATTAATGTTCCGAGGCTGACAACTGACGAGCTTATTAATACAAAGTCAGAATCAGAGCCTTCTTCCAAAATAAGAGAGCGTGTGGTGAGGGCAAGAAAAATTCAAGCTAAGCGATATGCAGAAGAAGGTATTTTTACAAATTCAGAATTGAGCAGTAAACAAATAAAAAAATACTGTAAATTAGATGAAAAAACTTCTGATTTTTTAAAGATTGCAGCGCAAAAATATCAGCTTTCAGGGAGAAAGTTTGACAGAATTTTAAAACTGGCAAGAACAGTTGCGGACTTATCAGGAGCGGAAAATATAATGTTGGAGCATGTTACTCTTGCTTTGCAGTATAAGACAGAGATTTAATAGAGTTTGAGTGATAAATCCTTTTTTAGGGAATTCTTTGGCTTATATATGCTGTTGCCTTAGAATGACGAATATACTATAAGTCTTTTATTCATGTCATTTTGAGCCATGTATCAGTTTAGGGCAAAGAATCTCATTCAAATCATGTATACACTTTTTCATAAGGTTTAAATTGTAAATTTATTTAACATTTGGGGTTATAAGTGTTCACAATTCAAGCAGAAATGTGTATCATAGTAGTATGGCTAACCTGGAGGAGTTATATATAGAAGTTCCGCCGACAAAATTGCGGAATATTGATGAAAAGTTTTGTCCTGCACAAACATCACCATTTTGGTTGTGGGTTGCGGACAGATATTTTTATGGAATGTTGGAAAAAAGATTCCATGGACTTTATTATAAGGGTAAGAGTAAATTTTATACTCAAAAAGATCCTGAAACTCCGATAATTATGTTTGCGCCTCATCACAATTGGTGGGACGGGATGGTCGGATACAATATATGTAACAGAATTTTCAAAAAAGAAATTCGACTAATGATTGAGGAATTAAACAGATTTCCTTTGATAAGGCGTGGCGGAGCTTTTAGTGTTAATAAAAAATCTCCTCAAGCATCAATGCCTGCTTTACGATATGCAGTTGATGCAGTTGGTGACACAAACAATATTTTGTACATTTTCCCTGAAGGTATAATAAAACCGCCAAATCACAGACCGTTGAAACTTCAAACCGGAACTACTTATATAGCGGAAAAGGCTGCCAAAAAGTATGGCAAGGTTGCTCTTATGCCTGTTGCCGTAAATTATTATTTTTTGCGAGATAACAGGCCGGAGGTTTTAATAGAGTTTGGTGATATATTCCACTTAACAAAAGATGAAAAAATTGACAGACGAGAATATACCAAATATTTGGGTAAGGTCTTAGAAGATTTATGTGACAAACAAATTGACGATGTTCATCATGGAAGATTAAAAGGTTATGAAGTTTTATTTCAAAGTAAATTAAGATGGTACAGAAGGATTGAACAAAGACTTAAAAAAATTGAGCGAAGGAATTCGGGTGTTTAAGCCTTTTTTAAAAAGTACTATTTAATATATTTTTTGATATCGGTTTTTAAAATGCTATGTAATGCTTTTTCGTCTTCAGCTTTACCAAAAACAACCCCAAATACTGAATTATCTTGATAATTTACACGTCTTAGTTCAATTACATTAGGGAAATTTCTCAAATATTCATCATAGTCAAAAGATCGAATTGTACTTTTGGGGAAATCATCGGGAACTCTTAAAATAGAGTAATAATAAATATCTTTGGTTGCATTGCTAAGAATTTCGTTCCAGTCAGGATGTATTTGTGAATGGAAGTATTCATAAATATTAAATCCCCAAGCAAATTTTGCAATATCAGAAGAACACCAGCATGCAAATTGCAGCGGTTTTGCTTCCATAGGGAAAATATCGCCGTTGGGTGTTATTTTTACTTCTAACTGCATAGGAAAATTCTTAACACCGGAGATGTCGCTAATATCTCTTAATAATTGAGTAAATTTAGCCATGTATTGAACCATTATTGAAGGAGATGTGCAATACAATTTCCCTTTTACTTCTTTTTCATCAGCACGTAAATCTTTATAAATGTTCATAATAACCGGTGTGCCATTTCGGTCAAAATATGCATCAATAGAGAAGTGTTCTCCTTCAACGAAGTCTTCTATGAGAATATTGGTGCTGTCTACAACATTTTGAGAGTATAAAGATTTCGTTGTTGCAATTTCTTTATGAAGATTTTTAACTTCTTGCTCCCAATCTTCTACAGATTTTATAATATGTACTCCGAAACCAAGAAAACCAACTGAAGGTTTAATTACAAGAGGATATGAAAAGTCTTCCTTGTTCACATAATTTATATCTAAATATTCTATAGATTGAAACTTAAAATTAGGATAATGATCTTTTAATTTTTCTCTGAATCCTATTTTATCTTTAAAGAATTTAATATATGAAACGAGGTTTGATTTAGGTAAATTTTCATAAACCCAGCTTATAGCATTTTCTGAATTTGAATAAATGAGAGGGAATTCCTGCTTTTGATAGTAATCTACAGCTTCTTCCGCAGACCAAAGATTAAAAGCTCCTTCTTCTATTCCTGAGTCTTCAATTGTTTCATTGTCTAAAACTGCCCAATCGTGATTGATGATGGTGTCGACTAAATATTCTGATATATAGGGTTTTTCTATTATAAACATTTTTCCTCTTTATAGATATTATATTATAAACATAACTACTTTAAATGTATGAAATTTGGTATATAATTTTCATATGTATGAAGAATTAGAAGTTATCCGTCAAAAATGTTTAAATTGTCATAAATGTCAATTAGGTAATACAAGAAATAATATAGTTTTTTCAGATGGTATTCCGAATTCAAAACTTATGCTTATAGGTGAAGCACCGGGGTTTTATGAAGATAAAGAAGGGAAACCGTTTGTCGGAAAAGCAGGGCAACTTCTTGACAAAATCTTTGAATCCGTAGGTTTAACTCGTAAACGTGATGTTTATATATGTAATACGGTTAAATGCAGACCTCCTGAGAATCGTAATCCGGAACAGCAAGAAAAAGATGCATGTTGGGAATATTTGAAGGCGCAGATAGATATAATCAAACCAAAGATAATACTGTTGTGCGGAAATGTAGCAGTACAATCCATCTTAGGTAATGTAGGCGGAATTACACGTATAAGAGGAAAATGGTTTGACGGTGGAGATGTTGTTCATGGAGCAAAGCTCATGCCGATATTTCATCCTTCATACCTTTTAAGAAATGATTCACGTGAAAAAGGCAGTCCAAAATGGCTCATGTGGCAAGATATACAAGAGATTAAAAAGACATTCGATGAATTGAAGTAAAAGTTTAGTTTCTATTCTTATTAAATTCTATACCAAAGTATCGTTTGAGAAAACCTTCTTCTTCTTTTTTTGCAGCATTATGTGCAACTACTTGCGCTTGCAGTTTGTTTTTTGTTCTTTCTTCATCTCTTTTTAACGTGTCCTCAACAATTGTGTCGTCCCCCTTTTGTCCTTGATAGTGTTTATACAATTCGTACGCTTTCTCAGCATCAATTTCTGTTTGAGAAACTTTTTTATTAACCGTTACTTCTCCGTTTTCAAAAGTTATGTTATCACCGCTGAATCGGGTATTCAAAACTGTATTGGCGAGATTAACAAAAGTAGACTTTAACTTGCTTGCATATTGTTTAACTGCGTTTGAAGAACTTCCGAAAATTTTATCTATCTTCTTCATACAATTATATAAAATATTCGTTTCGGTTTTGGAATCAAGACTTCCGTCATCTTCCAATTCTCCGTCATCCCAAACGTGATCTGCATAATTACTTGCATCATTACAGAAGTTTATTATTATCTCCTTAACCTCTTTTTCGCTTTTATTATTTAAATTCTCAACATTGTATTTATCAGGATCAAAACTAAAATTATTTATACTGTTTGTTGACATATAAAACTCTCCTTATGCTTACTTAAATATATTTAAAGTATTCCACAGAATGAGAATTTTATATCCGGAAATTTTTGTTACAAAACTTTATATTTAAGCAAGATATCTGTTCCAACTATCTTTGACGAATATAATTTTAAATTCTTTGCCGATGAAATTTTCTTTAAACTATCACCGTCAAAACAACTTTTGCCCTTATTGTCATTAAGAATCTTAGGAGCAATAAACTGGTATACTTCATCAATCAAGTTTTCTCTTAACATAGCTCCGGCAAGTGTTCCGCCGCATTCTACAAAAACAGTATAAATTCCTTTTTTATATAATTCAGATAAAACGTACTTTATGTCAAGCTTTCCTTTTTTTAAAGGGGTATTATCTTTTGTAGCAATATAAACTTCACCCTGTTTAAATATTTGTGCATCCTTTGGTATACGAGAGTTTGTGTCTAATATACATTTACCCCTGTGTTCCATTTTTGGATTATCTGCAATAACTGTATTTGAACTTGTCATAATACAATCAAAATCTTTTCTCATTTTATAAACTTCTTTTCTTGATTCTTCTGATGTTATCCATTTTGAATCCCCTGTCGAAGTTGATATTTTTCCGTCAATTGTGGTTGCGGTTTTTAGTACAACATACGGTAATTTGTCTTTCATATTTTTTATAAAAACACGATTTAAAAACTCGGCTTCTTTTTCTAAAATTCCTGTAGTAACTTCTATTCCTGCCCGTTTTAGCTTTGTCAGACCATCAACCTTAGGATTAACATCTTTCATGCCGATAACAACTCTTTTAAGCTTACGTTCAATTATTAAATCTGTACATGGAGGTGTTTTTCCAAAGTGTGAACAAGGTTCAAGATTTACGTATAGTGTTCCTCCCTCTGCCTCATTATTTTTAAGCTTCAAAAGTGCATCACGTTCAGCGTGATTATCACCGTATTTGTGATGGTATCCTTTTGAAATAACTTTGCCGAATTTATCCAAAACAACGCAACCTACCAGAGGATTGGGTGCAACTTTGCCCCTGCCCTTCAATGCGAGTTTAAAACATTCTTTCATGTATTTTTCGTCTTGGGTTAACATAAATTACAAACTCAAATAATATTCTTTCATCAATTTTGCATCGTCTTCAATATTAGGGCTTTCACATACGATTGCACCTTTAATATTAAAATCTTTGAATGCTTTGAGGAGGTCTTTGTAGTTCATATCGGATTCTTCGAGGTTAAGGTGTTTCTTTTCACCCTTTGCACCGTATTCTATCCCTGCAATATGTGCGTGAAAGTTATCCAATGCATTTTGACCTAATTCATTACCTATAGTTTCAAAGATTTGACAAAAATCTTTAAATTCATTTACCCCACCGTTATAACGAGCGTGAAGGTGCGAAAAATCAACACAAGGAAGAACTGTTTCAAATTCTTTTGAGAGTCTTACAATTTCTTCTAAATCACCCCATTGAGTTGCTTTTCCTGTTGTTTCAGGTCTTATCCAAATTTTGTTATTAACTTTTTTGAGTTCCGTAGTAATAATCTCAATCTTATCTCTAATTTGCTTATACACACTTTCTTTATCCATTCCGAGATAAAATCCGGCATGGAAAGTTATGCTGTATCCGCCAAGCTCGTTAGTAGTTTGTGCGGTTTCAATTATACGCTGAATGCTTGCTTCAACTTTTTCTTCTTCTCTTGCGTTAAGATTAACGTAAAAAGGTGCGTGAGCTGTAATAACTTTAGTTGTTGCACCGACAACTTCCCTGCTCTTATCGCTAATTCTTACACCTCGTACAAATTCAAGTTCAAGTCCGTCTAATCCCATATCATCAAGGACTTTAAATCCTGTTTCATATCCTTTATTTCCTGCTCTTAGCGGAACACCCGCTGTTATAAAATTCAATTTATCCAATATACACTCCATTTTTTCAGTTATTGTCAGGTGTAATCTGACCTACAATGTCTAAATCGTTTATAACTTTATTTTACAATACATTAGTATATGTGTCTATAAAATAAAAATGCTGATATTACAGCTTTTTAAGCGAATAGGACGGGTTTTAACCCGTCAAAAACATTTATCCATTTAGCAAGTAGCGTGTGTTTTAACGCACGAAAAGTAAAATTGTTTCAATATTAATTTCGTGCATTAAAGTGCACGCTGCAAACTTACATTAATTTTGCTTATACTCTATATTTTATGATAAATCTATTTACCCCTATTTGAATTCTTCTCCGATTTTTGGGTTAACTATTCGGATAAAGTCTTTGCTGTCGCCCATAAAGAAACTTCCGAATTGCAAAACTGTCGGAACAAGTAGTCCTTTAGAAGTTGAGATAAAGAATTTGTCATCTTCGATTTTTGCAATAGTTCCTGCCGGATGCGGAAGGCTGAATGCGTCTGAGGCAACTTCTGCTTTCATAATTTTCATCATATTGCCCCTGAATGTTGTGCTTGCAAGAATAAACGGATTAAGCGCACGTATAAAACGCTCAAGTTCTTCGGCAGGTTTTTCAAAATTAATAAAAATTTCTTTGTTTGAAAGTCCGTTTCCCGAAACAAATTCACCTTTTGGCTGTGGAATTCTCGGTAGCGGTTGGGTTTCATAAAGTTGAAGAACTTGAAGTAACAGTTCAATCCCGATATAGTTCAGTTCATTAAAAATAGTACCCATTGTTGCTTTTGAAGGAATATGATAAGGTTTTTGGGCAATTATATCACCGGTATCAAATTCAGAGTCCATAAAATGTATAGTAACACCTGTTTCCGATTCTCCGTTCATAATCACTCTTGAATAAGGATTTCCGCCTCTGTATTTTGGAAGTAACGAAGGGTGTACATTTATAAATCCGTCACGTGTAGCTTCCATAAGTACTTTTGGAATTTTGTAATTGTATGAGCAGACTACTGCAGCATCAACATCTAAATCTTTAATTTTTTGTATTAATTGAGGTTCATCAAGTTCATCAAAATCAATATAATTCAAACCTCTTGTATGTATAAATTTTTTAAAATCGTTATACATATCATGGCTTTTTTTAGGGCCGAGAACACCAACAATGTTGACGCCTGACATTAACAAACCGTCAATACCTATATAAGCCATATCAGGAATTCCGACAAAAAGTATTCTCTTTTTAAATAATGTTCTGTTTAACATTAAACCCTACTCTCTTTTATTATATTATCATTAAATCCCTTTTTATGGAAGAAGCAAAGGCAATATATCTTCTATATGTGACTTTAATTTTTTAATAAAATATCCTCTAAACAGATGATACGAAATTGACAAATATGTATGATAATGAAAGAAAATAATAGGGGAGATTGGGGCATTATGTTCAATAATATTAATGATAATAATTTATTACAACTTAATACGGCAAGCAATGTTATAAAGCTTGCGAATGTCCGCACCGCATTGCAAAAAGGATACAATAACAATCCTTATGTTGATAAAACAGAAATTTCAGCAAATGCAATGAAACTATTTCAAAAAGATTTAGATATTCAAAAATTTACAAAAATTGCATCGCAAAATCCTGAGGATATTTCTTATTTGGAACAAATGCAGGAACTATTTTCTCAAGGTGTAGTTGATCCTTTCGAAGAAGATGTACTATCCGAACTTGTAACAAATTCTAAATTGTGGGATGACCTAAATTCGTAAATATGATAAAATACTACTATGGCGTCGTCGGATTACTACATAGCAGATAACTCGGATATGGAAAACAAAAAGCTGGAAGCCGCTCGTAATCATTATATGAGTGGTGATTATCAAGCTGCATTAAAGCTCTATTTGAGTTTAGTAAATACTAATATCTCATATAAACTTTATCACCGAATAGCAAAATGTTATTATAAAATGGGTGATATGAAAAATGCCGAAGAAAATTTTAACAAATCCGTAGGGCTTGAAAAAGGCAACAATCCTTCATATATTTACCTCGGGAATATTGCATATAAGCGAGAAGATCTCAGAAGTGCAATATACAATTGGGCATGCGCATTTGCTTACAGACCGGAAGATGAACAAGTATGTCTTAATTTGGCTACTTCATATTTTTCTTGCGGAATGAAATTTCAATCAGTTTTTTATTACGAAAAATATCTAAAATATGCACAAGATAAGGGAAATTCTTATGTATCAGTTAAAAAGAGTTTGGATGAATATTCAAAAATAGGAAGTGAATTTCTTCAAAAAGCTAAAATGGCTGCATCTCGAAAAGATTACAAAACAGCAATAGAATTTTTGACTTTTGCGTATAAAAACATTCCAACAAGTTATGATATTAATTTTATGCTTGGTACTGCATATTTGGCTGAAAATGACAATATGCACGCAATGATTTATTTAAAACAGGCATATTGTATTAACAAAAATGCATTAGAAGTATTACAAATGCTTACTTCCGTATTTATAAATCTTGGCGACTATACCGCAGCTTATTGTACACTAAGGAGAATTCTTCCGCTTGTAATTAATGATCAGGAAGAATATTTGAATACAATGCAGGTTATAAAAGAGCTGAATTCCACATTTGATGAGCAAAGTTATTTGGGACATAAAGAATGGGGTGATAATTATTACAGAGAAAACAATTATCATTTTGCATTATTTGAGTACGAAAATTGTACCCTGTTAAATGAAAAAATGAAACAGGAGCTTGCTGAACGAATAGAGCGGCTAAACATGTTCATAAATCCGGAAAATCGTATTATTAAAACAAGTCTGGATATGGCAAATACTCTGTATAACGAAGGCGATAAAAAAAGTGCAAATAAATATTTTTCAAAAGTTATGCAGTTTTCCGATCCCGAATCATCAGAATATAAATTAGCAAAATCAAGAGTTACAAATGCTTAAAACATTTTTTGGAAAAATAAAAAAATGGTATTATTTATACATTTTGAAACGGAAATACTATAGAATAGGTTCTTGTAATGCTTGCGGAAGGTGTTGTCAAAAGATTTATGTAAAACATACCGAGGTAATTCAAACAGAAGCAGAGTTTGAAAGACTAAAAAAAATGCATTCTTTTTACACATATTTAAAAGTTATAGGTAAAGATGAAACAGGACTCGTTTTTGAATGCACAAATCTTGATAAAGAAACTAATAAGTGTAAAATTCATAAATCACGTCCGGGAATATGCAGAAGATATCCTCAAGAAGAACTTTTCGGCATGGGCGGAACGCTCGCAGAACATTGCGGATATAAACTGGTACCGGTTGAAAGCTTTGAAGAAGTTTTTTCTAAAGTGCAAAAGCGTTTTGATAAATAAATTATCCCTGCTGAGTTTCTTCTACTGAAGAATCATTACGCTCTAATTGCGCAGTAGTCCATAATTCAGTCAGCTTATCCTTAATCCCGATTCTACCAAACCACTTATAAACAAATCGTTCTTCGTAACCTAAACCACCGTTTAACTTTGTACAATCATTTAAAGAAAAAGATGCTTCCGATATTGAAACTCTTACAAAAAAGTGCGGCTGAGCATGCTTTGTTAAGTCCATCCAGACTTTTAAGTTATTATACTTGGCTACGTTTGCCGTTCTAATGTTGTGGGCGTCTGATTGTTCTGATATCATAAAGCTTCTTAAACTGTCTTCTAAATCTTTAAATGTTGCCATTTTCTATCCTTAGTTATTTAAACTGTGTATAGGTGCAGGAATTCTACCGCCTCTTGTTACAAAATTTTCTGATGAAAGATTACTAACTTTCATTATTGGGGCTTCACCAAGCAGCCCCCCAAATATTATTTTATCACCAATTTGTTTATTTGGCGAGGGTATAATTCTAACTGCCGTAGTTTTTTTATTAATCATACCTATAGCCATTTCATCAGCTATCATTCCTGCTATCGTAGAAACAGGTGCACTCCCCGGTATTGCTATCATATCAAGCCCCACAGAGCATACACAAGTCATTGCTTCCAGTTTATCAAAGGTTAAATATCCTTTAGAAGAAGCCTCTATCATTCCGGCATCTTCCGATACAGGAATAAAAGCTCCGGATAATCCGCCGACATATGAGCTTGCCATAATTCCGCCTTTTTTTACCGCATCATTTAACATTGCAAGTGCTGCCGTTGTACCATGCGCTCCGGCATGTTCAAGTCCCATTGCTTGAAATATTTGTGCAACGCTATCTCCGATTTCCGGTGTCGGTGCAAGAGATAAGTCAACAACACCAAACGGAATATCTAACATCTTTGCTAATCTTCTGCCGATTAATTCACCCGTTCCTGTGATTTTATAAGCAGTTTGTTTAATTTTGTTTGATAAGACACCCAAATCAGCTTTTTTATCTAAATCCAAAATAGCTGCTCTTACAACTCCAGGTCCTGAAACGCCGACATTAAGTGCGCATTCCGGCTCTCCGTAACCTGAATAAGCACCTGCCATAAAAGGATTATCTCCGACAGAGTTACAAAATACAACAAGTTTTGCCGCTCCGATGCCGTCTTTGTCAGCAGTTAATTCGGCAGACTTTTTAATTGTTTCTGCCATCTTTAAAACGGCATCCATGTTTATGCCTGCTTTAGAAGTGCCTACATTAACCGAAGAACATAATTTTTCGGTAGTTGCAAGAGCTTCCGGAATTGAATTAATAAGAGCGGTATCTCCTTGAGTAAACCCTTTTTCTACAAGCGCAGAAAATCCGCCGATAAAATCTATTCCAAGATTTTGTGCGCATTCATCAAGTGCATGTGCAATTTTTACATAATCTTTCTCTTTGCAGGATTCTCCGACTAACGAAATAGGTGTTACAGCGATTCTCTTGTTTACTATAGGAATAGAATAATCATTTTCAATCTCATTTGCATATTTAACAAGATTAGAAGCATATTTATTGAGTTTGTACTTAATTTTGTCGCAAACTATATTAACATCTTCAGATAAACAATCACGCAAGCTGATTGAAAGTGTCACAGTTCTTACATCAAAATTGTGAAGCTTTATCATGTTAATAGTTTCAAGTATTAAATTTTCGTCAAAAATAGTCATTGAATTTAGTATAACATATTGAAAAAATAATTACATCAATAAAAAATAACCCCTGCACTTGCAGGGGTAAAAGTTGATTGGGGTTAAGTAATTATATATGATTGGAAAATTCTTTTAAATAAATCGGGGTAAAGTTTTTGCTGTTACCCCTTAATGGGGATATGTTTTGGTTTTAGGAAAAGACCTCTTGTTTATTTAATGATGCTTATTAGTTTAGACCTAATTGAGCTCTGTAAAAACCGTTAGATGCGATTTTGTTTTGTATAATGTTGTTACCTGCGCTTGATGCAAGGTACATATTGCTTAATTTATCAAGTCTTCTTGTAAGTCTTGTGTCAGGATAAGCTCTTGATGCAACTTTTAATCTTGTCCAAGTTGCCGCTTCCTTTTGAGTGGCAATTGTTTCTTCTTCTAAATCAGCAACTCTTTTTACGTGCATACTTTCGTGTGCTACTAAACAAGCAATTTGTTCAACCGGAGCGTTTTTGTAGATTGAATTAATCATAATAACTCTTGTTCCGTATTTGTTGTAAGTACTTACTGCAAAAGTTTTGCTTGAATTGTATGTATATGCTGATAAATCATCAAAAGAAACTCTGATTGCATGTTTTTGCAGGTTTCTTAATACATCTGTTTCACCTGATTGTTCTAATAAGTTAATAGCTGCTACGATTTTTGCATCGTCAGAGAAATTAGATGCTCTGTAAGCGAATGCCGCTTGGTTTACTGCTAATAACATAAACGCCGCAAATAATACTAAAACTTTTTTCATACATTTACTCCTAATCAACTTTGTTATCAACTTTTGATACTTGTTCCATCGGCTCGATTTGCCGAAACTTTATGCAAAGTATTAGTCCTTGTTACAAAAGTTAACAAAGAGATGCATAAAAAAGTGAAACTCAATAGATATAGGGCTTTTAGAAAAATAATAAAATTGTAACAAATGTTAAGCAAAGGAGTTTTGACTTAGCTTATTTTACATTTCTTAACAATTGGTAAAAATACAACAAATTAACAGCTGTGATTTTTAGGAGAAGTGGGCATTTATGTTTGTTTAATTCAGCAAAAGATATGCAATATTTAAATAAGTTGCAAAAAGAATCCAAAACAAATAGGGTAATAAAATTATTCCTGAAATTTTTGATACATCATAAAATCTTTTTATCATTACAATTGTTGTAATATCCATAATTAAGACAATAAAAACAGCGATATTTATTTTATGAAGAATAAAAAATACAGGACTCCATAGAAGATTAAAAATCATTTGTACAATAAAACAAATATATCCGTTGGTTTTATTCTTATTAGTAATTTTTATTGAATATAAAATAATTGAAATTAACAGCGTTGCATAAAGAATTATCCAAACAGGAGAAAAAATCCACTCAGGTGGTGCTAAAAAAGGTTTATTTAAATTGTCATACCAAATTGTATCAAACATAATTAAAGTATTTGATACAAGATAAAAATTTTCTATTGGCAGAAAGTTTAGTTATAAGAATTATTTTTTTAAATAGTTGTATTTTAAAATAATTAAAATTATTCCAAAAACACCAATGTTTATAAAAATATCAGAAATATTAAAAATAGGAAAATCAATAAAATTAAGTTTAATAAAATCTCTTACATATCCGAAATATATTCTTTCAAACATATTATTAAAAATGCCAGAAAGCAATAAAGATGTAAAAAATAAACCAAAAACTGGAGCTTTTGATATGTGTTTAATTGTGTAAAAAATAATCCAAAGAATTGCAGCAACGGAAAATGTTATCAGAAAAATTCTATAACCTTCAAAAAGGTTAAATGCAGCACCTTGATTTTGTATAAAAGTAATGTCCAAAACAGAGTTTTCTTTAAGTTTAAAACCGTTTTTCAAAATTAAATCCGATAGAGAAAAGTTGCACAATATAAAAAATATTGTTGAAAGAAAGAGGTAAATAATTTTACTGTTTTTGGACATTTTTCTCCTCTGTCGGTGATTCCTTCTTAACTTCATCAACGACGTTAACACGAATAATTTGATACCCGAATCCGGTTAAACTCAATTTTATGCTCATGTCTTTAATATCTGCTTTTGTAAGACCTATTGATGCAATAACATATTCATTTGCGTTATCTGAGTTTGCGATAAATAGTCTTTCAAGAATATGGTCATCCGGAAGTTTTCTGAAAACTTCTTTTGCTTGTTTTTGGGGGTATTCTACCTTATCTTTTGCAATAGAAGCTATAGCAAAAGTATCTTTTGGAGGGTCAAACTCTAAAGATGCAGTATATTCATACCCGGGTGTAACCTCATGAGGAGCTGTAAGTTTTATATCTAAATTGATTGCATCTCCATATAGCATTGATGTTATTTCATCTATAATTTTATCCGAAGTTACTTTCCATTTTCCGTTTATTTTTTTTAGGTAATATACGCTGTCAGCTTCACTTTTAAGAACACCGCTCATTTTTTTAGTTACAGGTATATCGGCATAAGATGTTTCTATTAGTGACACTTTTGCCGTTCCGTCTTCTTCAAAGGTTATATCTTTTATTTTTATTGAATATTTTATGTTGTTATAATTTCCCCACAATTCTTTTACAAGCTTAGAATAGATATCCAAATCATATCCGTCACCGTTTTGATAATTTGTATCGTAAGTTGCTATAAATTTTTCAAAATTATTTTTGTTAGCATATTTGATTTGTGAGTTAAGTAAAGATTTTACACCTCGAATGTTATGATTGAATAAATCAGATTTAAAAATTTTGTTACTTGCAAAACTTGAAGGTGTAAGCAGTAAAAATAATAATATTGTTAATAAAAATTTCTTCATAAAAATTATTATACATAAAAAAGAACTAAACTTGAATAATACAAACAAACGACTTACTTTTTAAAGTTAAATATGGTATAATTTAAGTATAAATAGGGAGAGAACATGCCTAACATAGATTTAGATGACGAGTTTTTAAAATTATTTTACAGCATCACTAATGACAAAGTTCCGAAGGAAGTCAATCTGCATAGTTTAAAATCGCAGTTGATAGATATTGTTGATATTATAAAAGAGCTTAATGCAAACTCAAGAAAGCCTGTAAAAAGTGAGGCGCTCGGTAATAATACTGAGGAAGAAGATTTAGGACCTGCAATTCTTGTCGTTGATGACTTGGGTGTTATAACTTATCAATTAAAGGTGCTTTTATCTCAATTTGAGATGGATGTTGATTGTTCTCAGGAAATTTATGATGCGGTAAATAAATTCAAAAAGAGAAAATATAAATATGTTGTTATGGACTTATTTATTCCGACAGAAAGAGAAGGATTTATTCTGTTAACAGAGCTTAAAAAGCTAGCATCTATGAATAATGTTGATACAGTAATAGGCGTAATAACGGCATCTCCTCGAAAAGAGATTGAACAGCAATGCCGTTTAAGAGGTGCAGATTTCTTCTTGGAAAAAAATAACGAATGGCAGACTTCTCTTATTAGCGTTATGAAAGAATACATTAATGCAGGAAAACCGCAAGAGGAAGACTTCTAACAATGGAGCAGAAATCTGTTTTTTCGGTTATTTCCCCAATTATGGTCGGCCCTTCGAGTTCTCATACGGCAGGAGCTGTAAGACTTGGTTTAATGGCAAGAAATATATATGATAAAGAATTTAAAAAAGTCAAATTTGTTCTTTATAATTCTTTTGCAACAACAGGTTTCGGGCATGGTACGGACAAAGGTTTGTTAGCCGGAATTTTGGGATATGCAGTTGACGATGCCGAGATAAAAAATATTTTTGACATAGCTTCCGGAATTGAGTATTCGTATGAATATCGTCAGGATATATCACGCCATCCCAACTCTGTGGATTTTATTATTGATGACAAGATGACAATATCCGGTGATTCGGTTGGTGCCGGTCAAATAAGAATTAATAATATAAACGGATTTTCAGCAAATATTGACGGCAGCTATGATACCTTAATCATTTCATACAAAGATAAACAGGGCATGATATCAAAAGTAAGCAATATTATACAAAAACAGAATGTGAATATAGCATCCTTACATTGTGACAGAGATTCTAAAGGCGGAATTGCAACAATGTATGTGGCATTGGATATTCCGGTCGGAAGTGATGTTGTTGAACAAATAAAAGAAATTAAAGATGTTTTTTATACAGCAAATATTAGGAAGTTAAGATAATGGGGATTTTTTCTTTTACGGAACTTGCAAGCGCTTGTCGTGAACAAAACAAGCATATTTATGAAATAGCTCAAGAGGAAGAAGCAAGGATAGCGGAAGTTGATACAGAAACGATAAGGCTTAGAACATTGGAAAACCTTACTGCAATGAAGGATGCAATAAAAAACGGCTTAAAATCCAAGGAAAAATCTATAAGTAATTGGTGCGGGGATGATTGCGCAAAACTTCAAACTCAATATAAAAAGCATTCAGCCATTTTTGGAAAAGTTTTTGAAAAAATTACCGAATACGCTCTTGCAACTGCGGAAGAAAATTTAAGAATGGGAAGAATTGTAGCATGCCCGACTGCAGGCTCGTGCGGAATTGTACCATCTGTAATTGTTGCTGTATCCGAGGAATTAAAAATCCCTGAAAAGAAACAGATAGACGGACTTTTAACGGCAGGCACAATAGGATTATTAATCTCTAACAAGGTTCAGCTTGCAGGTGCGGTTGCAGGATGTCAAGCAGAGTGCGGTGTTGCTTCTGCCATGGCAGCAGGGGCTTTAACTGAAATGCTCGGAGGAGGAGTGAATAAGGTTATACAAGCATCAGCTCTTGCGCTTAAAAACATTTTAGGCTTAACTTGTGATCCGGTTTGCGGATTGGTTGAAGTTCCTTGTATAAAAAGAAATGCATTTCTTGCAGTACACGCAGTAACAGCGTCAGAGCTTGCAAGATGCGGTGTTGAAAGCAAAATTCCTTTGGATGAGATTGTTGATACTTTGAAAATAACAGGACAGTTGATGTCACCTATGCTTAAAGAAACCTCTCAGGGAGGACTTGCTAAAACTAAAACAGCTATGGAACTGGAAAAAGTTATATTTAGGAAAAAATCATAATTCATCTCTTTGATAACAGTTCAGCAATTCCCCTCTCAATCGGGAGAGGGAAGAAATTCAAGTTGAGGAATGATATTCATTTTAATTCCGAAACTTAGAATTTCGGGTGAGGGTTGAACATGAGATTATCAAAAATTAATCCTTAACAATAATTTCTAATTTTAATAAAAAAATAGTTAATAATTAGCTGGATTTTTTATTGAACCTCACCCGCATCCGTACGTCACTAACGTTCCTACGGCTGCGACCTCTCCAACCGGAGAGGGGATTTTATATTCTGCTGACCAGTTACCCTTTTTGTGCTATTATTAGAGAAAATGAGAGGATAAAATTATGCACTATCAAGGACTTATAAATAAATACAGAAAATATTTGCCGGTTACAGATTCAACACCTGTTGTAACATTGAACGAAGGCAATACACCATTAATTAAAGCTGATAATTTGGCTAAGAAAATCGGTTTGGAGGCTAATGTTTATTTAAAATTTGAGGGTTGCAACCCAACGGGAAGTTTCAAGGATAGAGGCATGACAATGGCTGTAACTAAGGCTAAGGAAGAAGGAGCCGGTGCTATAATTTGCGCTTCTACAGGAAACACTTCCGCTTCTGCAGCAGCTTATGGTGCAAAAGCAGGGATTAAGACTTTTGTACTTATCCCTGACGGGTATATTGCACTGGGGAAATTATCTCAGGCTATGATGTATGGGGCTGAGATTATTGCAATTCAAGGAAATTTTGATAGAGCGCTAGAGTGTGTTAGGGAAATCTCTGCTACTCACCCGATTACCCTTGTTAATTCTGTTAACCCATATAGAATTGAAGGTCAAAAAACAGGTGCTTTCGAGATTTGTGATGCTTTAGGCAAAGCTCCTGATTATCACTTTATCCCTGTAGGAAACGCAGGTAATATTACTGCTTATTGGAAAGGGTATAAAGAATACAAAGAGGTTGGTGTAATAAAAGATTTACCTAAGATGATGGGATTTGAGGCAGAAGGTGCAGCTGCAATTGTCCGAGGTGAAAGAATTATGAACCCTGAAACTCTTGCAACCGCTATTCGTATCGGTAATCCTGCAAGCTGGAAACAAGCAGAAGCCGCAAGAGATGAAAGTAATGGTAAAATAGGATGCGTTAATGATGAGAAAATTGTAGAAGCTTATAAGATGTTAGCTTCATCAGAAGGTATTTTATGTGAGCCTGCTAGTGCTGCATCTGTCGCAGGTTTAATCCAAGCACATTCTCAAGGACTTGTTAAAGAAGGGTCTGATATAGTTTGTATTTTGACAGGAAACGGATTAAAAGATCCTGATAACGCTATTAAGTATTCAAATGCAGACGTCAAAAAGACATCATCAGACCTAAATGACGTATTGAAAGCAATGGGAATATAGAGGCAGGGGTAAATAATAAAGTATTTGTCAGGTGAAACCTGACCTACTTTAATAAAGTATTATCTGTTCAATATCGAACATATTATATTCCAACCCTGTAGGTCAGGTTCCACCTGACATTAACTAACAAATACTGAAAAACTGAAAACTACTTACAAATACTTTATTATTCACAATCCATATTAAGAATTTTGTGCTTATCTTCAAAATTACACCAACTTAATTCATAATATCCTTTTTCAACAAACTTTTTAAAAGATGAATATTCCCAATCCTTTGGTGCAATATTATAATGTTTCATTGGGTTGTAGTGTATATAATCCAAGTGACGGTACAAATCTTCTTCATCTATTATCGTATGTTCCCAATATCTTCTTTGCCAAATATCAGCTTCTTTATTGTCATTTAGTGTATATTTAAGATTTATGTGTTTTGTAAAATATCTTTTAATTTCCGCAATTATTTTGGGATAATCATCTATATTATTGGGATTAATAATAAAATGCATGTGGTCGTAATTTACAACTATTGCAATTAGTTCATAATTATATTTTTGTTTACTGTTTTTTATTGAATTTCTTAAAACATCAATATTATCTATCAAAATTTGTTTTCTGTTGTAAGTTACTAAAGTAATAAAGATATAAGCATTAGGAACAAAAATTCTTTTGTAATTCATGGTATAATCATAGCATGAAGTATTTGTCAGGTGAAACCTGACCTACTTTAAAAAAGAATAATATGTTCAATATCGAACAGATTTTATATCTGTCCTTGTAGGTCAGGTTCCACCTGACATTAACTGACAACAAAAAAGGTGAAACATGCAAAGAGAAGAGTTTATAAAAGCTAAAAGAATTGTTATAAAACTGGGAACAAACATTATCCGTAACGAAGACGGAGAAGTCGCTTTATCTCGTATTTACTCGTTTATAGAGGATATTTCAAAGCTTGTAAAAAAAGGTAAAGAAGTTATTCTTGTAACCTCTGGTGCCGTAGGTTTAGGTAAGAAAAAGCTTAACCTTGATTCAACAGAAGGTGAAGGTGTAAAACAAGCCTGTGCCGCAATAGGTCAAAGCCGTTTGATGTCTTTTTATGAAAGCGGATTTGGGGTATATGATATTCCGATAGCACAAATTCTTTTGACCGAAGATGATTTTTCACTGCGTCATAAATATTTGAGCCTCAGAACAACAATGAATAAAATTCTTGAGTTTGGGGTTGTGCCGATTATAAACCAAAACGATACGGTTACACCGATACAAACCGGCTCGATTAATTCAGGGATGAAAGTTAATTTTTCTGACAATGACAAGCTTTCTGCTCTTGTTGCAAGTGAGCTTGATGCGGATTTACTTGTTCTTCTTACTGACATAGACGGACTTTATACCTCTAATCCTAAAGAAAATCCGGATGCAAAATTAATAAAAGAAGTTGAAACCGTAACAGAAGATATTATGAAACTCGGTACAGATGCTTCAGAAGGCGGGCGAGGGGGCATGCGCACAAAGCTTGAAGCAGCAAAACTTGTGACACGTTTTGGCGGAAAAGTCTTAATCGCTAACGGTAAAACACCTTATATTATTAATAAAATTTTTAACGGTGAGGACTTAGGAACAATGTTCCTTCCTGCAGAAGGAAGTCTTGCTGATAAAAAACGCTGGATAGGATATGCAACAAACATTTTTGGCGGTCTTGTTGTTAACGAAGGTGCTAAAAAAGCAATTTTAGAACAGTTCTCAAGTCTCTTACCGATTGGCATTGTAAGCGTGGTAAACGAGTTTAAGCAAGGTGAAGTTATCTCAATTATGGATGAAAATAATGTTGAGTTTGCCAGAGGCATGGCAAATTACAGTTCCGCAGAATGCAGAAGAATAGTAGGCTCTCACTCAAACGACATAGAAAACATTCTCGGGTACAAAAACTATGATGCCGTGGTAACAAGGGATAATATAACAGAGCTTATATAGATGAAGAAAGTTATTGTCAGGTGAAACCTAATTTACAGGGGTAAATCTATAATCTATTCAATGTCGAATATATAATACTTTATCAAAGTAGGTCAGGTTCCACCTGACAAATACTGACAAATACCAATAATAACTCATTTACGATTTACTTATTTTAATATTTTGTTTTAATTTGTCTATTAAATCTTTGTTATTATAAAGCGATTCTATATATTCATCGTATGATTTATCGTCAATTTTAAGATTCGGAATCCTTGCTCCGCCTGCAAAATCGTAATACAGCATTACTTCGTCGGAAAATTTGTCGCCTTTCAAAAGTCTTTCAAAAATATAAGCTTTTTGTTCAATCAAATTTTCAGGAGCGTAACACCCTGTTTCTGACTGCATTTTGGAAATCATGTTTTGAGCATGTACATATCTTGTTTCCATATTTTTATTTGGAAATGTAAATGATGTTGTCTGTTTAGATGGGTGAAAATAGAATATATTGTTAAACTTTCCTGCATTGCGGTAAATTTTTTCATCTTTACCTAAAATTTGCAATTGTTTATCTGCAAAGTCATGTCCCTTAAAACCTTTAGAGTGCCATAAACTGTCATGGTTAAAATCATTTACATGCCCCATTTCATGTCTGAACATGTCAAAATCAGGTTTATTACTGTTAATAAATATATGACTTTTGTTATTATTCTCCGAGCTAAGGCATTGAGCAAAGTAATTCGGTTCATATGCATCGGAAGAAACACCTTTTGCTCTCTGCAGTTCTTCTAATTCTATTCTGTTTTTCCAATCAGAAATAGTGATAGAATCCGGTTTATCTTTTTTTACACCCATTTTGTTAAGCTGTTGAAGATTATTTTTAATTCGCTCTAACATAGGCAAGTGTTCTTTTGCAGCACCTCTAAAATCGATTTCTATTCCGAGTTTTTCAAAGTATTCTTTTGCATCATTAACATTTTTGAATTCTGAGATTATAGGAACAGCCTTTGAAGGTTTATGTTTAATTTTACTCAGTAAAAATAAGCCTATGCCAATAAAAACAGTGCCGCCAATGATTTGTAGCGTTCTGTTTTTATTCTTATTTTGTGGTTTAACAAATTTGTCATGCTCTGTATCGTTTGCAGGCATGGCTTTTTGGCTTCTAAAATTTATTTGATTAGGAAATGTATGAACTTCTTTCGATACAATGTTTACCTTCATACCATCATAAAAAACAAAAAATAAAAATTTTTGCCTGTTTTTATTACAAATTATTAAGTTATTTAAAGAAGGAAAAATCTTATTAATACAGGTTTTTAATACAAAAAGTATAATAAATCTACAACTTAAGTATAATTTTTGTAAAAAACGCTAAAGTTTTTAAAATTTGTGCCGTTATATAGATTACAGAGAGTTACGAAATAAAAAAATAATTTGTAGGAAGGTAGTTATGACAGATAAAGAAGAAGAATTAGGTGCATCAATCTTCGGAAGAACAATAGAATTTATTGAAGATGATCCGCTCGAAGAATTTTTTGCACTCAATATAGGCGACTTCGTGTCTGAATATTTAATATCTGAAGATTTAGCGAATAAAATTGGTAAAGATGTCAAAAATAAAACCGAAAGACTTCGTTCTCAATTAAAAGAATTGATTTCAATATATTCTCTTGATAACACACTTTGTGTACTGGGTTTTAGTTCGCAAGATGAGTATGTTGTTTATAATGCAATAGCAAAAACGCTCACACAAATTCTTGATGTAGATGCGTGTCATATATATTTAACCCAAGACTATACAAAAGGTTTGAATCTTGAGGACAAATTACTTGGCTTGGTTGGTTCTTCAATTAAGTTTGATGAAGACATGTATAATAAAAAATTGGGCTATACGGGAGATGATAATTCTGTAGTTATAGATGCTTTTAAAACATTGGAAACAATTCAAATAAAAGACGTATCTCAAATTGATAACTTCATTCCCCAAAAGGAATTAAAAGAAGACGAGGTAAAATCAATATCAGTATTTCCTATTCATAACAATGCTTATGTAGTCGGTGTAATAGTAATAGAAAATTATAAAGAAAAATTGTTGAAAAAAGCATATTCTCAGCTTGTAGAAACAATAGGCTGTTTGTTTGGCACATCAATGCATCTTCAGCAGATAATAGAACAAACAGAACTATGTATAGCAGATGATTTAATCTCAGAAAAAGTTTTACAGCACCAAAGAGCGGAATTAACAGCGTTAATTGGTGATTTGGGTACACAACAGCAAGCGTTTGTTGAAAAACTTGCAAAAGCAGTTGATGAAAAAGGTCAATACAAAGTTGCTCATTCACAAAATACTGCGGATTTGGCTAAGAAACTTTGCAAGCATATAGGATTGAATGAAAAAACAACAGATTTGGTTTATTATGCAGGTCTGTTACAAAATATAGGAAAGATTACACTTCCGGAATCTTTGTTTACAAATCAAGGTAAGTTATCAAAAGATGAATGGGAAAAGCTGCAAAACCACCCGAATGTCGGTGTTAATTTGCTGATGAATATTAACTTTTTGTCAGAAGTAATTCCGTATATTCATTATCATAAAGAGCGCTGGAACGGATGCGGAGAGCCGGAAGGCTTAAAAGGTAATTCTATTCCGTTCGGTTCAAGAATTATTGCGGTAGCAGATGCTTATACAGCAATGACTTCAGATCGTTCTTACAGAAAGGCTATGACTAAAGAAGAAGCTTTAAATATTATTAAAGAAGAATCAGGAACAAAGTGGGATCCTGATGTTGTTAATGCTTTATTTGAAGTTATCGGTTAAATATTGATATAAATAAGTTTGGGCGGAGGTGAAGTATTGCTTCACCTCCGCCATTAGTACAAAACGTGGAATAAGTGAATAGGTGAGTAGATGAGTAATTAAAACAACCTAACATACCGAATTATAGGTCAGGAATTGTAGGTCAGGTTTTACCTGACAAATACTCGCTAACTCTCCGTATCTTTACTATCTGTTTGTTATGCACCCTGAATTACGGCTGTTTCTAGTGCTTTGTATACGTCTTTGGAGATAGCTCCTTTTTCTGTTTCTTGAAAAATTATTTCCAAAGCTTCTTTTTTTGTGCGTGCCTTATGATATGATCTGTCTTCTCTTAGTGCAGAATACATATCTGCAACAGCTAAAACCTGTGTACTGATACCATATTCATAATTATTATCAATAATCGGATAACCTTTTCCGTCAGGTTTTTGATGGTGATATTTAATCAAATTCAAAACCCGTTCATTTACACCCTGTTGTTTTAAAAGTTCATATCCGAATTCTGAGTGAAGTTCCATAATTTCTTTTTCTTTAGGAGTAAGAGCGCCCTTTTTATTTAAAATTTCTTTCGGCACAAGAACTTTACCATAGTCGTGAAGCATTGCTGCCTGCTGTAAATCAGATAAGTTTATTTCGGATTTTAGATTATCAGGCAGGCATGAATATATTTTTGCCGCAATAATTCTTGTTTCCGTCAAATGTCCGTTTGTCATCTCATTTCCTCCAGCGCTTCCATATTAACACGCAAGGGTAAATTATATTCTTTCAAAAGTTCCATAATCCTCGGACTGGATTTAGCCAACCGTTCTATTTCAGCCTTACTTTTGAAATGATTATACAACGGATTTGTACTAAATTGGTCTTTGTATGGTGCAAGTCCGTCATTACTAAAAGTGCTTATGCCAAATTTCCCGTTAAAATTTATGGGGTTATTTTGCACATTGCTGTTGACTGGGGTTGTAAATAAGGTTGATAAATTTATTTTGGTCATCTAAATCCAATTTCCTATACACATACATATATATAAAGTATGTTATTAATGAAAATTTGATTTCAAAACAAATTTTGTTAAAAAATTGTTACAAAAAATTATATACGAAGTCCGTTTGCCCAATCTTTTGCAAACATCTCTCCTTTGCCTTCCGGCTTAACTTTGATTAAGCGTAAGATTCCTTTACCTGTTTTTACATCTATACCAAGCTTTGATATTCTTACAAAATCTCCGCAAGTTCCGTTTAAATCTTCTTCCAGAGGTTCTGTTTCCATAACTTTTATAATCTTATCCTGATAAATGAAAAAAGCTCCGGGGCATTTATATACACCTCTTACAAGGTTATGGATTTCTTGTGCCGATTTTGTCCAGTCGATTTGGCATTCTTCTTTTTTAAGCTTATCTGCAAAACACAAACCTTCTTCGCATTGTTTTTCCGGTTTGAGTGTACCGTTTTTTATACCGATTAATGTTTTTTCAAGAAGCTCAGGCGAGTGGGAGGCGCATATTTCAAAAAGCTCAACACAATTCATATTTGGAGTTATATCAATAGGCTCTTTCATGCATATGTCTCCGCAATCAAGCCCCAGTTCCGTAATCATTGTGCAAATTCCTGTTTTTTTATCGCCGTTTATGATTGCTCTTTGAATCGGGTTAGCTCCTCTGTATTTTGGTAGGAGAGAAACGTGTAAATTTATTGTTTCATATTTAGGAATGTCCAAAACTTCTTGTGAAAGTATTTGTCCAAAAGCAAACGTAACAAAAAAATCAGGATTTAGTTTTTTTAATTCATTAATAATATCAGGTTCTTTTCTTATTGATTTAGGTTGAAAAATCGGTAAATTATGTTGTAATGCAAAGTTCTTTATAGGTGAAGGAATTAACTTGTGCCCCCTTCCTGAAGGTTTGTCAGGTTGAGTTACAACAGCAAGAATTTCAAACTTGTCTGAATTATAAAAGTGTTCTAAAGAAGGCAGACCGATATCCGGTGTACCAAAATATATAATACTTATTTTATCCATTATTTTCTTCTGATTTTTCTTGTTTTACTCTTTCTTCCAAAAGTCTTTGAATTTCAGGTTCAAGCTCCGGCTCATCAAGAATTTTATCAACTTCGAGAGGCGGAAGATTGTTTTTGGATAATTCTGATTCTGCATCAAACCTGTTAATAACGTGGTCGATAAATAAGACACCGTTCAGGTGGTCAAATTCGTGTTGAATGCATCGTGCTAAAAGAGTTCCGTCTTTTGCTTCCAAAACAAAAGAACGTCCGTTTCTATCCATAGCTTTTACCATAACATTTGCGTATCTTTTTACATCAGTGAAAGCTTCCGGAAAACTTAAACAACCTTCATGGCTTATTACGGCACCGGATTTTTTTATTATTTTAGGATTAATAAATACCATAGGGTTAAGCGGTTGGTCGCCTGTTGAAACATCAATGACAAAAATTCTTAAGTTTTCACCAACTTGCGGAGCAGCAAGCCCTACACCGTTTTGAGCGTACATGGTGTCAAGCAAATCTTCTACAAGAACTTTTATTTTTTGTGAAACTTTGTGAACTTCTTTGGAAGGCTCTCTTAGTGATGGTGTACCGTATTTAACAACTTTTCTTATTGACATTCCGCAATCCTTTCTTCCCTTTGTTAACAATATTTTATCATAAAATGAACATTAATGGTAGAATTGTCGTTGTATGTGTAAAGGGGTAATTATGCGTAAAATACTTATATTATTTGCAATAATTTTAGTCTCAGTATCTGAAACTTTTGCGTATGCGCTAAAGGTATATGATGAGTATGGCAATCGTGTCGGTACATATAGAAAAGAGGGTGAAAGTTATCAGCTTTATGATTTTTATGATAAAAAAGTTGATAATCCTGATAATTTGATACAAAATGCGCCTGCACAGAAAACTTTGACAGAGTATTCAAGGACATTTTATGATGAAAATATGATGCCGATAGGTACATGGAGATCGGGGTATTTTGGTAATAACGGGCGGTATTACCCGAGGTATGGGAATTATTTACCTGCCGGTTTTTATAAAACCAGGACGCCGTATATAGTAAGACCAAGGGCAAATAGCAATTTTGCTCAACCGGGAAGCTATCAGGAAAATATTAATTATATTGATACAAGATATCCGAAATTCCACAAATTTAAATAAAATGTTTTTACAACATTTTGTCTATTTTGATGTAAATAAATTATATGATCGCTAAAATAATCATCATTACCGCTGAAACAACAGCAGATACACCCACAAAATACCAAAAATAATGACGTTGAGAGTTCTGCGTTTGTGATTTTACTGAACAATACTGCGGTTTCGGTTTTGTGGTTTTGGAATTCCGAGTTTTCTTAGTTATTTTTTCTTTTTCTTCCAAATACTTATCAGACAACTTTTTACGTGATTTTTTGCCGGTCACAAGAAGCTCTGTATCATATCTTAGCTTTAAAATACACCTGTCCTCGTTGCACGAATACACACAATAATTAATAGCAATCTCAAACGCTCTTTGCAAACACTCTAAAGCCTCCATTCCGTCTTGCTTTACAGTAATTGAATGCACTGCCTCGTTGCCATGTTTTTTTAAAAAATACAAATCTTCAACAAATTCTTTTGCTTCCTCAGAACTTCCCAATGTGCAGTCTTTGAGTGTTGCAAGCATTGCATCAAATGTAATCTCAGTAGTTCTTCTTGAACCCAAAACATTTTTACAGACTACTTCACCAAACCTTCTTGTTTGAGTCATACATTGTTCAAAAAACTCACTTCTGTATAGTTCCTCAGCATCATTAATTATCTTAAAAAGCTCTTTATCATTCCGTTTTAAAAAATCAAAATTTGTAGTCATAATAGTATTCTATAATACAAGCCATATTATACAATCGTGTAAACAAAGTAAATATAAAGACATGTTTACACATCTACCTCTATCCCTTTACAGCGCCGTCGTTTTCTCCGGAGATAAAGTATCTTTGCATCATTAAGAAAAATATAATTATAGGTATTGTTGATATAATTGAGCCTGCAGCTATAAATCTCCAGTTAGCAGAAAACATACCCTGAAGATTGTTTATTCCGACAGGAAGCGTGTACATAGATTCTTTTGTGAGCATAATACTCGGCCAAAGGAATTCACCCCAAGAGCCGATAAACGTAAATACCGCAAGAACGGCTAAAGTCGGTTTAACCATTGGAAGGACAACACGAGTGAACATTTGAAATATATTACAACCGTCAACAATAGCTGCTTCTTCAACTTCTTTTGGCACTTTTAAGAATGCCTGACGCATTAAGAATATCCCGAATGCACTCACTGCAAACGGCATTACAAGACCTATATACCCCATAACATTATTTACACTGTCTATAAGATGAAGTTTTAAAGTAATTATATACACAGGAAGCATAATTGCCTGAAATGGAATCATAATCGTTGCAAGGATAGAAAAGAACACAAATTTTTTACCTCTAAATTGCATTCTTGCAAGCGGATACGCTGCAAGCGAAGATAAAATAAGGTTAAGAATAACTGTAAGAGCCGCAACAATTACGCTATTCCAAAAATAAGCCATAAAATCAACTCTTCCCCAAACATCAACATAGTTTTGGAAAGTAAAATCGGTTGGTATAAGTTTTGGCGGATACGCAAAAATATCCTCATTAATTCCTTTTAGTGAAGTTGAGGTCAACCATACAAAAGGAAATATTGATAACAACGAAGTTATTATCAATGTTAAATGTATTAATCCTTTTCCTGTCCATTTTTTTAACATGCTTGCAAATACTCTCAATTTTAAT